>USSR01000177.1 GCA_900557355.1 uncultured Bacteroides sp. | reverse complement strand
GGAATGGTTGATGGACAATGGTTTCCAAGGCAAGGAAGGACAACAAGTTCCGGAAATGACAGACGAAATCGTAGCATCCATCAGTGAGCGTTACATTGAACTGTACGAACATATCACCGGAGAGCAATTCGTGAAAGAAGATACCAGCAACATTGCTTCACGCATTGAGAAGAACGTAACGGAATACTTAAACAAGTGATAAACGGTTAGTATGGATTATCCCCAGGAACATATTAAGCCCTACGGTGAGGACGGAAAAAAGAGTGAACAGGTAGAAGAAATGTTCGACAACATTGCTCCTGCTTATGATAAGCTGAACCATACCCTTTCATTAGGCATCGACCGCAGTTGGCGCCAGAAAGCGATCAATTGGTTAAAGCCTTTCCAACCGAAGTGCATCATGGACGTAGCCACCGGTACAGGTGACTTTGCCATTCTTGCCTGCCGCGAGTTGCAGCCTGACGAACTGATAGGCACCGACATCTCAGAGGGAATGATGGACGTGGGACGTAATAAAGTAAAACAGGCGCACCTCTCGGACAAAATATCCTTTGCCCGGGAGGACTGCACCTCTCTCTCATTTGCCGATGACACGTTCGATGCTGTAACCGTAGCATTCGGTATCCGCAACTTCGAAGGGTTGGACAAAGGGTTGGCGGAAATGTGCCGCGTGCTGAAAACCGGAGGACATCTCGTCATTCTGGAACTCTCCACACCGGACCGTTTTCCGATGAAACAACTTTTCACCATCTACTCCAAAGTAGTGATCCCCCTGCTCGGCAAATGCCTGTCAAAAGACAATAGTGCTTACACCTACCTGCCCCAAAGCATCCGTGCTTTCCCGCAAGGCGAAGTGATGCAAAAAGTTATTCGCAAAGCAGGTTTCAGTCAGGTTAATTTCCGCAGACTGACATTCGGTATATGCACTCTTTATACTGCGACTAAATAGAATGATAGGATGGTAAGATGATAACATGTTAAGATTCAATGTTATCATCCTACCATCCCACCATTTTACCATTACTATATTATTGACATAGCACACTAAGAGAATTATGCAGAAATACGGTTTAATAGGCTATCCGCTGAGACATTCGTTTTCCATCGGATATTTCAATGAAAAGTTCAAATCGGAGAATATCGACGCCGAATATGTAAACTTTGAGATACCCAGCATCAATGACTTTATGGAAGTCATAGAGGAAAATCCCAACCTCTGCGGACTTAATGTGACCATCCCGTACAAGGAGCAGGTCATCCCCTTTCTTGACGAACTGGACAAAGATACCGCAAAGATCGGTGCAGTGAACGTCATCAAAATCATCCGCCAGCCGAAGGGAAAAGTAAAGCTTGTCGGCTACAACTCGGATATCATAGGTTTTACACAGTCCATTGAGCCTTTACTGCAACCCCATCACAAGAAAGCGCTGATTCTGGGTACAGGCGGTGCATCCAAAGCCGTCTATCGCGGACTGGCCAATCTGGGCATCGAAAGCGTATTCGTATCGCGTACAAAAAAGGAATCGTCTTACCTCACTTATGACGAACTGACACCGGAGATCATGCAGGAATATACTATTATCGTAAACTGTACACCCGTAGGTATGTATCCTAAAGTGGATTTCTGTCCGGATATTCCTTATGATCAATTAACTCCCAACCATTTACTCTACGATTTGTTATATAATCCCAATGAAACCCTTTTCATGAAAAAGGGAGAGGCTCACGGCGCCGTTACTAAAAACGGACTGGAAATGTTGTTGTTGCAAGCATTTGCCGCATGGGAAATATGGAACAAATAGAGCGAAAGGAAGGAAAGATGAAGAAAGGTATCAAGTACAGTCTGATCGGACTGTTAGCAGTTATCATTATTGCCCTCACAGGTGCGAGTTTCTACATGCTCGGCTACTCGCTGAGACCGGAGCACAACAAAGGGAAAGATATTCCCGGCTCCTACGAGTATATGCTCAGCGAGTACCCGCAAATTAAGCCTTGGATAGATAGTTTGCAAACTGTCGGTGCTTTACGGGATACCTTTATTATCAACCCTGACGGGGTGCAACTGCATGCCATTTACGCAGCCGCTCCCGAACCTACCCACAAAACAGCCGTCATCGTGCATGGTTATACGGACAATTGCATCCGTATGCTGATGATAGGTTACCTTTACAACAAAGATTTAAAGTATAACATTCTGCTGCCCGACCTGCAAAACCAGGGATTGAGCGGAGGCCCTGCCATTCAAATGGGATGGAAAGACCGGCTGGACGTATTGCGCTGGATGGACATTGCCAACGATATTTACGGCGGAAATACCCAGATGGTAGTACATGGCATCTCTATGGGGGCCGCCACCACTATGATGGTATCCGGTGAACCTCAGCAATCTTTCGTGAAATGTTTTGTGGAAGATTGCGGTTATACCAGCGTATGGGACGAATTCTCCTACGAATTGAAGGGACAGTTTGGACTGCCTCCGTTCCCGTTGATGTACACCACCAGCTGGCTGTGCAACGCGAAATACGGTTGGAACTTCAAGGAAGCTTCTTCGCTGAATCAGGTCAAGAAATGCAAACTGCCGATGTTCTTCATTCATGGCGATGCAGATACATACGTACCCACCTGGATGGTATATCCTCTCTACGAGGCAAAATCGGAACCTAAAGAATTGTGGCTTGCCCCCGGTGCCACACACGCCATGTCCTACAAGGATCATCCGGAGGAATACACCGAACGTGTGAAGAATTTTGTAGGAAAATACATCTATTGATGTGATTTTTCCTATATTCGTCCCACAAATACATTAGTATGAAAAGATTAATCTCCATAAGTTTATTCCTATGCCTGCTGCTATCCATGCAGGCACAGAAGGTCTATACTACAGACAATATCCCCAAAGTACATCTTCAGAACAAAATGCGCTATGTCTGCAATCCGGACGGCATCCTCTCTCAGGCTGCCTGCGACAGCATCGACCGTATGCTGTATGCATTGGAGCAACAGACGGGCATTGAGACAGTAGTTGCCGTAGTTCCGTCTATCGGCAATGATGATTGCTTTGACTTTGCGCACCGCCTGCTCAATGAATGGGGTGTAGGAAAGAAAGGAAAGAATAATGGTCTGGTCATTCTTCTGGTGACCGACCAGCGCTGCATCCAGTTCTATACAGGTTATGGACTGGAAGGAGATCTGCCCGATGCCATCTGTAAACGTATCCAGACACGCGACATGATTCCTTATCTGAAAGATGGTAACTGGGATGCAGGTATGGTTGCCGGTATGCGTGCCGTATGCGGCAGACTGGACGGTAGCATGGTGAATGATACAGATGATGAAGAAGACATTTCCTTCTTCGGCATTCTGGCAGCAGTTATCGGATTCTTTGTTGTTGCCGGAGGAATCGGTTGGATGGCGGCACGTGCCGCAAGCAAATGCCCCAACTGCGGACAGCACAAATTGCAACGCACCAGCAGTAAAGTGGTTTCCCGGATCAACGGAGTAAAAACGGAAGATGTTACCTACACTTGCCGCAACTGCGGACACAAGATAGTACGCCGCAAACAGTCGTATGATGAAAACTATCGCGGAGGTGGCGGAGGAGGTCCGGTCATCTTTGGTGGTGGCGGAAGCTTCGGCGGAGGAGGCGGTGGCTTCAGCGGAGGCAGCTTCGGTGGAGGTATGGGAGGTGGCGGAGGTGCCGGTTCCCGATTCTGAGAGTTGAAACTCTCAGAGTTACAAGCTACGGGCTGCAAGCTACAAGTGCCTTTCGGTATCACAGCGCAGCAACTCGTAGCTTGTAACTCGTAGCTTGTAACTAATTAATAATCATTTAATAAAAGAAAAGTATGAAGAAATCAACTATTATCATTCTTGTTGTTTTAGCTCTCCTCGTCATTTGGGGTGTCACTGGTTATAACGGACTGGTAACTATGGATGAAAACGTAAGCGGACAATGGTCAAACGTTGAAACACAATATCAGCGCCGTGCCGACTTGATTCCGAATCTGGTCAGTACAGTAAAAGGATACGCTTCTCATGAAAAAGAAACTCTGGAGGGTGTGGTAGAAGCTCGTAGCCAGGCTACTCAAATTAAAGTAGATGCTAATGATCTGACTCCGGAAAAATTGGCCGAATATCAGAAAGCTCAAGGTGCGGTAACTTCTGCATTGGGTAAGTTGCTTGCCATTACTGAGAATTACCCCGATTTGAAAGCAAACCAGAATTTCCTGGAACTGCAAGCTCAATTGGAAGGTACTGAAAACCGTATCAACGTGGCACGTACCAACTTCAACAATGCAGCAAAGAACTTCAATACTGCCATCCGCCGCTTCCCGAAGAATATTCTTGCAAGTCTGTTCGGTTTCGAAAAGCGCGCCTACTTTGAAGCTTCCGAAGGAGCAGAAACAGCACCGCAAGTACAGTTCTAAATAAGTATATTCATACCGTAACAAACGGTTCTATAATAAGCAAGTACCCCTTCTACCCTGGAAACTCGAATAGATCGAAGTTACCGATGGGTGGAAAGGGGACTTGCTTTTTTTTAGGATGACTACTGCAAATCCGTTATTGCCTCTTTCAGTTCTTTTATCCCGCTCCATGCTTTGAGGAACAAACGAATTCCTATCAGCAACCCTATGACAAGACCAGTCCAGGCGCCTATCAATATATAACGATCCCCCATTTGGGACATATCCCATATCATGCTTGCCAGCAACGGTACGCCACACAACACACTCACAGCTATCCCCACTTTGAAAGACATCCGGAAACGACTCTCCGCAAGACACACTTCACGCACAGTCATCTTCAGGCAATCAATCTTCCTTAGCAGCAACATCCACGTAAGTTGCCGGGCGAGTATCACAACTACAAACAAAAACAACAATATCCACGTCAGTACGCTGAAATCATATACTTGATTGCGCACCAAAAACCAAGACATAAGAGGTAGACAAAGCACTAGAACCGTAAATCGACGCAACACACGATCCTGCACCTGCTTTACTTTGCTGACCACCTTACTATTTTGTTGCTGGCGCTGCTCCATTTCCAGGCGTCCGAGCCTTTCTTCCATTATATTCCAATTTTGTTTCAATTCTTCCAGTTCCATAATCTGTTTTATTTTAGCTATTCGCTTGTTTTGTAAGTTTATCCTTGATTCGTTTCAATCTTGAAGCTACGGTGTTGCGCGGCACGCCGACAATTTCCGCAATCTCCTCATAAGAATTTTCATCCAGCCACAGCAAGATGAGGGCACGTTCAAACTTGTCCAGTCCCGCAATGAGGCGATACATCTCTTTCAAGCGTTTGGTCGTTCCACTATCTTCTGCTTCCAGCCCGTAGAGGGAATCCAAGGAAGTATGTTCGCCCCGGCGTTGCTGCTGGCGGTAGAAGGAGATACAGGTGTTCAATCCCACGCGGTAAATCCACGAAGAAGGTTTACCCTTTCTTTCATAACCCTCGAAGCCTTTCCAAAGGTTTATCACGACATCCTGATAGAGATCTTTAAAATTATCCCCATCCGTAGCGTACATGTAGCAGATTTTATAGATCACTCGCTTGTATTCCTCAATGAGGGAAGTGAACTGTTTTTCTTTCATATTCTGTTCCATCTTAAGATAGTCTTTTGTACATAAGACGCCGGTTTTGGATATTAGTTGCAGGAGAGAAGAAAAAAAGGAAAAGTCAAGGCTGTTTTCAAGCCCAGAATTTGCCATTTTTTGCCACCGCATTGGCAAAGTTGTGCCACCATGCCAGCAAAGCCGTGCCACTGTGTTGGCAAAGTTGTGCTATCGTGTTGGCAAAAGATTGCCAATACGATGGCAAAATATTCTCAATATAATAGCAACAAATGCTTCACTTAGAGATCACTGTTCAGTAAGGTTAACTATAAAGATTTATAGTTCATTTCTATTCCACTCTATGCATACTTTTTTAATAAAATCCTATTCAAGAATAGTATTTAATTAAGAATAAGCCACTTATGATATGTTTTACAAATATGAGGTAATGACTTGGCAATGGTCATAACTTCTGCGATATGCAGTGCTTTTCTGTCAAATAACTCTGTATGTGTGCAAAGATACTATTTTCTGTTGAACATATGGTCTGTTATCAAGTAAAATTTGGAGGTTTTGCACTCGTTAAGTGATGTGCGTGATTCTGATGAAAGAAAAACAGAATGTCCGAGTAATAAAAACATCGGCAGACCTACAAAGAGGTTGCCGATGTTGCTAATGGAGCGTGTGATTGGTAGATTGAGTAGAACAAGAAAATGTATGCTGAGGTAACTTCTTCTTTATTGGTCATCAGCAATGACCCTTAATGTGAAGATAAAAATCATAGAATTTCATCTTGATATTATCTCGTACTCTACGGAACTCGTTTTTAATAAAATCGGGTGTTCCTGTTACATCGGAAGGGTCGTCAAAGCCGATGTGCAAGCGATGTTTGACATGTCCTGCAAATACCGGGCAGGTTTCATTGGCATTTCCGCATACCGTTATTACATAATCCCATTCTTGGGTAAGGTATTGCCTTACATCTGTGGGAGTATGTTCGGATATGTCTATGCCTATTTCACGCATTACCGCTATGGCATTAGGGTTTACTTGTTCAACAGGATGTGCGCCTGCCGAACAGACCTCAATCGTATCATCCAATGATTGCAAAATGCCATGAGCCATCTGACTGCGGCAACTATTTCCTGTACAAAGTATCAATACTCTCATAATTTCTAAAATAGATTTCCATATATAAAGCCTGAAACCGTTGCCATTACGATTACAAGAGTAACATATACAATGGTCTTCTTTGTACCCATTACACCACAGATGACCAACATATTCGGAAGAGACAATGACGGACCAGCCAACAGCAATGCCAGTGCCGGACCTTTACCCATGCCGGAAGCTAACAGACCTTGAATGATTGGAACTTCGGTCAATGTGGCGAAATACATAAATGCACCTGTAAACGATGCAAAGAAGTTAGACAAAAGCGAATTACCCCCGACTGCCCATTCTATCCAACTGTTCGGAATGACACCTGCAATGGCTGTATTGTCGTGCGTTGAACCAAGCAGGAAACCTGCTGTCACTACACCTATAGCCAGCAACGGCAATATCTGTTTGGCGAAGCCCCACGAGGATATTGCCCATTCCCTGTTTTCTTCATCCTGTTTGTCAAAGAGCAGGATGACGGCGAGAGCGGTAATCGCAACAATCATCGGCACAAGTGGAATCAGTTTTGTATCATCAATAAACAGATTGGCAAGGATGACGGAAACGGCAGTAGCCATCGCGCCAAGTACCACCCCAAGCACTCGCAGTTTCAGTATTCGGACAAGCGACCAGCAAAGCAACAGCGACAATGCACCGACAATATACCACTTGTAAGTGAATATATAATACCAGAGTCCAGTATCTGACGAAGCAGGTGCGCCCCAGTTTGCAAATACAAGGATAAGAACCAGCGTAAAGAAATGGAACGAAGTCTGCCACATCGGACGTTTTTCTGGGGGCGGAACGATATTCATCTGTTCCTCTTTCTTGGCTTTCTCTTCCTTGCGGAAAATGAATGACATTGCCAATCCGATGATAACGGAGAATAGTACAGCACCGATTATTCGTGCCACCCCCATTTCAAAGCCCAAAATACGAGCCGTCAGTATAATCGACAGAATGCTTATTGCCGGACCGGAATACAGGAATGCCACTGCCGGACCCAATCCTGCACCACGTTTGTAGATGCTTGTGAACAATGGCAGTATAGTACACGAACATACTGCAAGGATTCCACCAGAAATGGCTGCTACCGTATAGGAGAGCCATTTCTTGGCATTAGCCCCGAAGTATTTGAGTACCGAACCTTGACTTACGAATACGGCAATTACTCCGGCAATGAAGAAGGCTGGCAGCAAGCACAAAACCACGTGCTCCCTTGCATACCACTTCGCAAGGTCAAGCGTTGCAGTGACGGCTGTCATGAACCGTTCGCTGTCAAGTGGCAGAAAGAATACTGCCACAAAAACAGCGACAATCCATAACAGAATTTTCAACTCCTTTTTTAACTCCATACAAGACAGATTAAATTCCCAACAGTTGTTTTACTTCACTTTCAGACGGAACATGTCCCTTTATTTTGACAGTACCGTCCACTACAACCGCAGGAGTTGCCATAATGTTGTGGCTCATTATTTCGGCAATGTCCTCTATTTTCGTAAGCTTCACATCAAGTTTGTTTTCGCTGACCACTCTCTCAATAACTTGATAGGTTGATTTGCATTTGGCGCACCCCGGTCCCAATATCTTGATTTGCAGATGACTTATCTCCGCAGCAACAAGACGTTTCTGGTTTTTCGGGCTCTTCTATTATCAGATTACTGCCACATGAACACGAGCAAGGCTTCGGAGAGAATAATGAAGCCCAGAATCCTTTTTTGTTTTCTTTTTTTGTTTCCATATTCTTTTGATATTTAATTGTCTTACAATAATATGTTAAATAAATAACCTGTAATTACAGCCGTAAGGAATATTACAACGACAATCGTTGCGACCAATTTCTTACGGAAAATGCTTGCAAGCATTGTCATTTCCGGAATTGCCATACCTGCACCGCCAATAACCAACGCTATCACAGTGCCGATGCTCATACCCTTAGCCATCAGTGCGACCCCGATAGGGATTGCCGTTTCAGCACTGATATACAACGGTATGCCCAATACGGCTGCGATAGGAATGGCAAACAGATTGTCTGGTCCGGCTATCTTCAGCACAAAATCTTGTGGCATATAGCCGTATATCCCTGCTCCGAGTGCGACTCCAATTAACAAGTAACCTAAAATAGGGCGCAGACTGTCCCAAGCCGAAACGAATGCTTCTCTCAGTTTACGCTTTATAGTCCATTGTCTTTTGTCCTCACTGCCTACGTTATGTTCGTTACGGAGACGTACGTTTTTCACATACTTCTGCATCCCCATTTTTTCCAATACCACACCGAACAGGACCGAGGCGGCGAAAGCAATAATGAAATATGCAAGCATCGCCTTTACACCGACCATTGCCCCCAACATTCCTATTATTATAGGATTGAGCAGCGGAGAAGCTATAAGGAATGACATGGTACTTCCAAAAGGAACTCCGGCATTGAGGAAACCGACTGTCATCGGAATGGTGGAACAGGCGCAAAATGGGGTGAGTGCCCCGAATCCTGCTGCCATGACATTGCCTAAGATTCCACGTCCAGAAAGCCATTGCTTGATTTTGTCTTGCGGAATATACATCAGTATTATTTCGACAACCGCACTGATCAGCAGGAACAGTGCTATCAATTCTGCCGTGATAAACACGAAGTATTTTAATGTTTCTATCAAAGTGTTCATTGCATCCTTGGTTAATTAAAACATTACGATACAATAATATACTCCTATTCCTACGAACAGGCAACCAACAATTCCATTCAGCCATTTCTGTACGGTCTGCATCTTGCCGTAGAAACTGCCGATGTGCTGGACACTGAACGCCAATATCCAAGCGACCACCAAAACAGGCAATGCCGTAGCAATGGCAAACAATATCGGCAACAGATAACCCATCGTTGCTGTGGCAGACATCGGTATCAGCATACCGAAATAGAACACACCGCTTGTAGGGCAGAATGCCATAGCGAACAGCATTCCAAGAGCCAATGCTCCCCAACCGCCCTTTCGTGCCAGGCTTTCACCATTACCTTTGAATCCGAAAGAGGGCAATTTGAGTTTGTTACCGAACAGAATGAACATCCCGGTCAGAAGTAATGCCGGACCGAGAATCAATTCTCCATATTTGCCTATGAATTTCTGGATACCGAACAGACTTGCCCCTTCTTTCAGTATAAGAATCAAGATGACACCTAATACGGTATAGGCGATGACGCGACCCAAGGTGTATAAAAGACCGTTACGAAAGATGCGTTGCCTGTTCTTGATGTCTTTGCTTATAAAACCGATTGCCGCTATATTTGTAGCCAACGGACAAGGCGATACCGCTGTAAGTAATCCTAACAGGAATGCCGTCAGTGTCGGTGTTGTGCTGCTATCCAATAAAGTCTGTAGCCAGTCCATATATGATTATTTCAAGGCGGTTCGGATTTTACTATTTATCTCGCTTTTGAATGCATCTGGGTTCTTACGAGCATTGGCAAAGGCATATTCGGTAAGGTTCTCATAGGTTTCTTTCCCGTCTATCCACTTGCTGATGAACAAGGAAGACCATGTAACCTCGTATTTCTCGGCAATCTTTTCATTCTCCGGTTTGGAAATGTCAATTGCCTTGAAAACCACAGTACCGTTCTTAATTTCTTCTGCGAATTGTGCTTCAATGACTTCTTTGGCGTTTTTCTCTATCGCCATACAGGTGGCACATCTCTGTTTACCGTGAAAATACAGAATTTCCACACGGTTGTTCACTTCTTGTGATTGTGTCTGTTCCACTTTCACAGTGTCGTTCTTTTTTGCATCGTTGTTTCCGCAAGCGGTCAGTCCGAAGCAAACGACAAAAGCCAAAATCAGTTTGTTCATACTTCTTCTTTTATTTGATTAAACTTATGTTTGTATTTCGTAAAACAACGAACATTTGGGATAAAAAAGAATTGCGATTACTTGCAACATCTTTCTTTTTCGCACAGGCATTGCCCAAAAAATTCGGTGAAGAGCATAGAGGCAATCTTCCAATTTTCACGGTTGATGCAGTATTTTACTTTGGGAGTTTCTATTTCTCCCTGTATCAATCCTGCATCTTTCAGCTCTTAA
>USSR01000176.1 GCA_900557355.1 uncultured Bacteroides sp. | reverse complement strand
AACAAAAATCCGAAGTTTCTGGGAGAACCGGTAATCATTCAGTAACTTCCCACCCATCATACCTATAAGTGGCTAGGCACAAAGAAACATTTCATTATTTGTGGGTATTTCATAAACCCCTCTGATGCCGTTACTTTGCAACCGTACAAATTAAACCATTTTATAGCATGAAGAAAATAGGAATATTTTATGGTTCCTCAACCGGAACTACACAAGGCATTGCCGAAACAATTGCTTCTAAACTAGGTGTCCCCGCATCCGATGTAATCGATGTCAGCAAAATGAATGCCGACATAGTAAAGGAATATGAAGCTCTTCTCTTAGGAACTTCTACCTGGGGTGACGGTGAACTGCAGGATGACTGGTATAATGGCGTTAAAGTGTTGAAGGAATCAGACTTGAAAGAAAAAACAATTGCTCTGTTCGGTTGTGGTGATTCCGAATCTTATTGCGATACATTCTGCGATGGCATGGGTATCATATACGAAGACATCAAGGATTCCGGCTGCACCATCATCGGTAAAGTATCTGCAAAAGATTATTCTTTCTCCTCCTCTATTGCTATTATCGACGGTATGTTTGTCGGACTTGCTCTTGATGACATCAACGAAAGTGATAAGACGGAAGAACGTATCGACGCTTGGGTGAATGACATAAAAAATCACTTAGCATAATTTTCTCTTATTCCATAGCCTTATGACAATATCTGACATTAACCCGGTAGAATTGAAAGAGAAGATTTTATACTCGGGGCAATGTTAGATTATGATATATGTGCGCAATGCGAACGGTACTGTGAAAGAAAAGTCCGATGCGCTTGATTAATTTTGCATGTGTTTAGTTAGTTGTTTTTTGTAAAAAATGCCTGCGGATTCCGTAGGCATTTTTATTATATCATCCGAAAATAGAAAGATAATCAGGCATAGCTATGCATACCGCCCAGTAGATAATTTACTCCGAAGTAAGTCATCAGCACCGTAAGGAAAGCCAACACCATATAAGCATGGAAAAACCGGGGTTGCCGGAAGACGGCAAGCGATGGTCCGTGGAATGCCGCACCATAGATTAAAAAGGTGATCAAAGCCCAGACTTCTTTCGGGTCCCAGGCCCAATAGCGCCCCCATGAAACATTTGCCCACACAGCACCAATAAAAATTCCCGCCCCCAGACAAAATACTGCCGGATAGAGCATCAACCGACTGAAAAGCATCAATTGCTCCACACGAACCTTACACTGTTCCTGAATCTCCGAATCGATTGCCTTTTTTCGCCAGCCTCCTATGCAGAATGCCAGTAATCCATTTAGCATCATAAAGGCAAACAATGCATAAGATACCATAATCAGAGAAACATGGATACTTAACCAAGGAGACAGCAACACAGGCATCAGAGGAGTGATCTGAGGATTGTTCTGCCCAAGATAAGCTACCAACAAGGCAAAACCCGAAATAATCAACCCAAAAGGTAAAGTAAAAGAGAAGCGATGCCGGAATATGCACGCAAGCAGAAGTGTACACAGTGCCATAAACTGCATGGTTTCATATCCATTGCTCAGCGGAATACGCCCGCCAATATACCACCGCAAACAGTAACCAAAAAGTTGAAAAAGAAATGCTGCATAAAGTGCAACTGTAAAAACTCTCCATGCCTTACCTGCCGAACGATGCATGCTGCAATAAAGTAAATAAAAAAATGCCAGCATCCCTACAGTTAGATTGAACATGAACAACAGTTTGCTGAATGGAATGCGATTGTACAATATTTCAGCCTGTACCTTTACGTCAGACAGTGGTTTTATACTCCCATCTTCCGGTAAAGTACGGATAAGCATTCCACTCCGTAGCATCAGTATCAATCCTACCTTTTCATCCGTTTCCATAATAGCCTTTTCCAACGAAGTCATTTTCATGTGTGGCTTTTGTCCGACCTTCCAAAACTCCTGCAAGCGATAGTTTTGTCCATCAAACAAATCAGTAAGACGGGCATAGGAAGAAGGTAATCGGAGTAAATGACGAAGTTCCGCACTCTTTATATAAATCATCGGTTCATTCTGCCAAACCTCCGGACGGAGTAACCAACCTCCGACAACCTGTTCGGGTGTCATGCCACCATAAGAAGGTTTCCCGGTCAGTTTCAATACAAAGTCCCGTGCAAGTGTATTAAAAGGTACTACGCGATCATGATAAATCACTTGTTTGGAAGCCAGACTATCCGCCTGTCTGAGTGCAAGTGCCGGAAGGCTTCTGTTTTCTGCTTGCACCACCATTCCCGTAGCCATGAGCAACCACACAAACATTCCCCCTTTTCGAAGCAACGGATGCCTGAGCAATCTACGGAATTCCCCACTATGACTGACAAGCATCCACAACATGGAAATACCCAGCAAAATATATCCTGCATACGTAATTCCTATTCCCCACGGATCATAATTCACCGACAACCAGCTCCCCTCCTTATCATCATCAAAAGAAGACTGGTAAAAACGATACCCCTGACGAGAGAGGATACGATTCATGGAAACAGGTTCCGCACCACGGATATAGCTGACATAATCTGCCGGAGCTTCCGTCCCCGGATAATACTCCACCCGAAAACTGTCTAAACATAGGGTGAACGGTAATTCGATCACCCGCTTACTGTCTTGGTCTATGAAAGTTCCCACCTCAGTGCCTACAGTGAGATGCATATATCCTTTTTTGCTGCATGAAAATGTAATCATGGCTCCCACCAAGATAACGAGGAAGGAGCCATGCAACAACAATGCCGGGAGATGCCGCCACAACTGCCGCTCAATCAACACGACAACTGCCAATGCGGCAAGTACTCCCCACAAACAACAAAACCAAACTGTATGATAAACATACTTTTCTACAAACTCTGTTCCGTGTACATGCTCCACAAAGGTCACCACAGCGAGCAAAGCCACCAGACAGATATATAAAAAGACGAGACTTTTCTTCAAATTAAAAAGGTACATATTCTTTATTCTTCAAAGCCTTAACTCCCATACATTCCATTTCGATCAACCAGCCGGGACGACATACAGGCGCATGTACAAATACTTTAGGAGTATCCGGGAAACGCTTGTCATACATACTCTTCACAACTGCATAGTCTGCAATGTCACGCAGGTAAACAATCATATGTCCCAAATCATCAAATGTGCACTCCGCCTCTTTCAGCAAGGCTTCTACATTTTCCCACATCCGTTCCGTCTGCCTGCGGATGTCGCCGGGGTATACCACTTCCCCTTTATTGTTGATACTTGCCGTACCTGAAATAAACACTTGACGCCGGTCACCGTAATCGACATACGTTCCGCGTTCAAAGCTGACACCATACTCATAAGTAGGATTCAGATGCGTAGGAGCATAAAGAAAGTGTATCTGTTCCGGCTTTAAGCCTGCCACAGCATAGGTATCCATTTGCACCAATACTTTAGGATCAGCATGACGTCCGCCGATACCCGTACTGGCAATATAGTGTGTCTTTTCCGTCAGATTCTGAGTAACAAACACCTCATTACGTGCCTTTACCACACCGGCATAATTCACATCCACATTCTGTACGAAGAACCAGGTACGGATACAGTTATCCGCCAATTTACATCCTTGTTCCATAAGCTGCATCACGTAGTCATTCAGTAACAAACGGGTCTGGTATTCAGAATTTGCAGCACGATTGAAAACACTGCCTCCCCACAGATGGCGGTACGCATTGTATTTTACTTCAAACAGTCCGTTGTGCAGCACTTGTGTCTGCACATTGGTCTGTAAATAAGCCCACAAAGCTATTTTCGTCCCATCCAAAGGGGGTTGCTCTACCACGGAAAGAGCACAGTCGGAACTTTCGGTAGTGATAGCCAGCAGGAGGTCAGCCTGATTGGCGGTATCACTCAGGAAATAACGTTTAAACACAGCCATGGCACCTTTCAATTCACCTGCAAGCAAATCATTGTAGGCATTGACTACTGCATTTAACTGTTCCTCATAAGTGTCTTCCGGCCGAATAGAGTGAATCATTACATGAAACTCTGAAACGCCTTCTTTTACTTCATATTTAAAAATCTCGGTTAATGTATTCTCTGATTGGTTGGTTGTTTTTTTGTTGTTCATTTCCAATATCGTTTACTCGTTATTCAAAAAAATACCTTCGTTTATCCAATTATCTATCAGTTTCAATAAGGGTTGCTCATCTTCTGACAGCATATCGGTATGGTTCATACTCGTATCACCAGCCCTGTTCAAGACCAAATGTAGAAAACTCTCTTCTGCACTGCCGGGCTTCACCAATAGTATATCACTATTCTTATGCGCCGGCTGGTTGACCAACGCATGATAGCTCTTACCCTCCGTCAGAAATAAATTACCCGATGCAGAACCGGTCTGCCCATGGCACGCTACACATCTTTTATCGAAAACCTGTGACTGGATGGAACTGAACATACCCACGTCCAGTGTTCCCACATCCATTAATATAGTATCTGTAATAGCTGCGAGTTCTTCATCTTCCATCGTCTTAAATTCGACAATGCATTCGCGCAAACGACTGATCACACACAATTTGAGTGATTTCACATCATCACTGATACCTCCCAGTGTCATAACGATATCTGTTCCGTTGGTTACATTGACTGGCAGTGATTTCGTTATAACGGCGTATTCACTTTTATCATTGAAGCCTGCCACAACGACACTATAATCATCCGTCCAATTGCTGATACCACTGAAACGACCTGTCAACTTTAGGACTCGGCCACCACGCTGCACCTCTATCTCCTTCTCATAGATTCTTCCATCATCACATGAACAGAAGCAGAGTGTCATCCAGATAGCAGCAAAGAATAATATACATTTCTTCATAACTACTCTCTTTGTTTTTTAGAAAGTATATTGCAGCATTACTGTTGCAGAATGAGTGGCCAGACCTAAATTATCATTATCTCGGTCGAGCTGTGTATCGTGACCCGTACGGGCAATATACTGGTACATAGCCTGAAGTTTTAGGTTACAACCCTTAAAGAAATAATTCACACCCACAGCCGGCATATTCAGAAATCCGTCATCACCGGTACCATTACGGTTAAAGAAGTCATAACGCAAGGCAGCCTGCAAACGGGGAGCGACAAAGTAACCGCCCTGTACATAACCACCCAGGTAATTGTATGTCTCATTTATTTTCTGACGATCGGTGAAGCCCACATTCATATAGTATGCTTCGGCGCCCAGATACAGTTTATTCTTTAACATGGCAAATTCCACTCCCACACGGGTATCATTGGTACTTTCATTCTCACTTTCCACATTGATTGAAGCCGATACACCGAACATGATCTTATCTTCATTCAAACGGTTAGGATTACCTTGAGTGGACGGCATCACACCTTTAGGCATATAAGTAAAGCGCCCCGCATACAGTAAAGAAGGGATATGCCAATCATCACTCAGAGTTTTTGTAGCTGTATTTACAGAAGAACCGGTACCATTGAATAAACCTACTTCATAGCCAAATTTATCAGCTAACAATCCGTGAATTTCAACACCGAGGTCAAAACCGGTACCGATGTTAGGCGTTACCGCATTCAAGGAATAAGGCAGAATGACGGCGGAAGTCAATGATACTGGCAACTGCGGCAACAATGTTTCGCCCAACGTCGTCAGATAAGCATGTGAGAAAGGTGTTTTGAATTTACCGACACGCACGGCAAACTGTTTTTTAAGTTGTACATCGAACCATGCTTGTTGAAGCAATGCTCCCCCACTGGCAGCCGCATTGATAGAAAGATTAAAGGCTACTTTACCAAAAGCTTTACCAGTGAAGCCCAATACAGCATAGGGAATTGAGAAACCGGAATTAGCTACATTATCCTGATTGTATGCCTTATCCAGGCCTTCATCATCATACCAATTGAAATTTGCACAAGTCTGTACCAACAGATAGGGCTTGAATACAAAGTCTCCCTTCTTGGTTTCTATCGTAAATCCCTCTCTTCCGGCAAGTGACACTACACCGTTTTCTGTATCTTCTTCATGCTGTGCCATAGCAGCCAACGAAAGGGCAGCCATTACAACCATTAAAATTAATTTCTTCATAATTGCCTGTATAATACTTATTGGTTTTATTGTTCGTTATTTGTCTTATAATGATTTCAGGAATGCGACCAAAGCATCACGATCTTCTTTACTCATCTTTTTGAAGAGATTCTTCGATGCTTCACCTTCACCACCGTGCCACATGATAGCCTCAACATAGTTGCGGGCGCGTCCATCGTGCAGGAAGTAAGTATGGCCATTCACAGTTTCCTGCAATCCGATACCCCAAAGCGGAGTCGTACGCCATTCGTTACCGCGGGCCAAACCGCTTACATAGTTATCATTCAGTCCTACGCCCATAATTTCAGAGCCCATGTCATGAAGCAGGAAGTCCGAATATGGATGAATTGTCTGACTACCCAGCCAGGGAAGGCGGGTTCCGTTCAATAGTACAGAGCCACGTGGTTTTGTGTGCAAGGTGGTTACATGGCAGAGATGGCACTTCGCCTTATAAAAATTCTGCTCACCCTTGATCACTTGTTCATTATTCACATTGCGACGTGCCGGAACACTAAGGCTCTGCATGTAGAGATCTACATTCTCCATTTCTTCCGTAGATACATCCAACTGGGCATAAGAAAGTCCCATCATACTGCCTTGATTTACTTGTGCCTGTCCTTCACAGATTTCTTCGGGATAGCGGCTGTTCGTAACTCCCATATCGCTGGAGAAACCAAGTTCCACTGTCAGGTCGGCATGCTGTGCTTTATTACCGGACAAGCCTAAACTTCTCACTCCTCTCTCGGAGATATAGTTGCAACGGCCACTGATACCATATTCCGGATAATTGCTTTTAGCAGCCAAAGCTTCAATTTCAGTGGGATCGAGCGCCATCATTTGTCCCATACCTACGTGGCGCAGAGGAATACGCACCGTACAGAACAGGTCTTCGGGTTTGATACTGTCCGCATACCATTCATAAATAGAATAATTGGGTTTGCAGAGTTCATACGTCTCACCATCAGGGAACTGGAAAGTCTCATAGGTATATTCCACTTTCAGTTTTCCCTCGGGCTTCACACCATAAATAGCCTGATCATGAAGCACACGTCCATAATCCTGAAAGAAAGCTCCATTCTTACGACTAATATAAACCAACATAGACGAAAAGCCGGAGCTACCGGAACCACCTTCGCTCCACAAAGTAGGTTGCGTACGTCCGGCATTTCGGTGACAGCTACCACAAGAATAACCGGCATAAACCGGTCCCAGTCCTCCACCTATTCCATTACTACTGGTGCGGATATCATCATACAATTTGTCACCACGAGTGAAACGTTTATCGTATGCCCCTGTTATCCAGTCAGCAGACCTGTCATAAGCATAAGAAGAAGTCAGGAAGTTGGTAGCAGTACCGGCAGAGAGGGCAAAGCCGGCAGGTACTTCTATATTATCCACATCAATTCCATCATTTTCGCAAGCAAACAATGCCAGAAGCGAAAAACAGATTGGAAATGAGTATTTTAATAAGCCATTCATTCGTTATTGAATTATTATTGCAAAATACGTAACTAACATTTATCTTTTTAACGCAGATGTTGCGGATACAACAGAATATTCATTATCCCGCTGTTTCCGCAAAATCTGATTTCTAACAAGTAAAAATCTTACTGAATGGTACGGGCTTCGCCATCTTTGAAGATCAAATATTCCAAAGTGTGGTAACCACGCAAAGCTTGTGCACCGGCAATTTTATCATCTTCTTCATCATAGTCACCATCCCAGTTCAAGTCTGAATAGTTACCGGAAGTCAGGATCTGTACGATACCATCCTGATCGAGTGGCCAGCTATCCATATTGGGGTCAAGACCTTTGTCGGCAACCGGACCAAAAAGGAATGCCTCACTGGTTTCCCACGGTGTACGAGCAGCAAGCCATGCTGTGGCGCAAGCCTTGAAGTTAGCATTGCTGGGAGAAGTACGGAATGTCTCAACAGCATCGAAAAGAGCCTGATTTCCCGCTTTCAAATCAGAGTAAGTAGGTAATACAACTACATCCACATAATTTTTTACGACTTCAGCCAACACTGTTTTATCAATACCTTCGATACAACTCTTCAAACTACCCTTGAGTACTCCCTCTAAAGTGGCACATGCTTCCATAGCACTTACTGCTTCCGGACTATTGATATTGTTACGGAAAGGACTCGGGATAGCCCAAATTGCTGCTGCTGCATCATCAATCGCCTTTTTTACTTCAGTATCAAGATTAGCATTTACTGCAGCTACTGCTTTTGAGAGGGATGACTCGCTAATAGCTCCTGTACGTGTTCCGTAATAAGCATTGCGAATAGAATAGATATTGTTACGATAGTCTTCACGAGAATGCCAGCTATACCATGACTCTACAGCATACAAAGCCTTTTCTTCATTATTATGTATGAAAAGATCGTAAGGGTCACCAATTTTGGCAGTACCTACTTCATTGGCAATGTCTACACAGCCGTCAATCAACTGCTCAACACTCGTCAAAGCATCTTGATTCTTAAAGAAATCTGCATAACTTCCACCTTCATTGTATTTAACTGCCCAGTCATCATAAAGAGCAGTAGCATCATTCACCAACAATTGTGCAACTACTCGCATGTAATTTCCCCAACTACTTGCATTCTCTGCCGTATAGTCAAGATTTTTAGCGTCTATAGTCGTAGTGTCATCATCACTACAAGCCGTAATGGAACACATCATGCCCAATGAAAGAGCCGACAAATAAAAAAACTTTTTCATATTACTTAAACATTAAATTAATTATAAATACCTATTTGAACTATCTCTTAGTAAACCAACCGACATAAGCTATACCGATAGCAAATTCATTTTCATTGTTATATTTAGTCGATCCAAATACCTTGTTCGTACCAATATGACGGGTAGTATAATCGGCCTTCACAACCAGATTCGGCAATGCAAACCAGTTAACTCCTGCCGTCCATTTGCTTACCTGACAGCGTTTCTCCATTGTAGCTGAACCTTCTGCCTCTTCCTGCGGGTTGTAGTATTCATAACGGGCATAAGGATAAATAACCGGACATTTCTTCTGCGAGAAGAAAGCACTCAGGTTGAGACCAGCCTCCAAGCCATAGCACAGAGCATTCTTAGCTACATTACGCATAGCACCATGATAATAATTGGAGTTATTGGAAAGAGTAACCTTGCTGATCTTGGAAGAATTCTCTAAATCACCATAAATGATATTACCACGAGCGGTAACATATTTATTTTTATACTGTGCATCGGCAGAGTAGATTTTCACTGATGAGCGGCCTACGCTACTATACTTATAATTCTTATCTGCATTGGCCGTCACGTCATTACAATAGTAAAAAGCAGCACCTACACGCAGTCCCGGTACTCCTTTATAGTCCAGACGTGCTACATAAGCAGGCGAAGTAAAGTTATCTTGTTCAAAGAGTCCCTGCTTACCACCGGCAACCCAGTTATCGCGACCAAATCCATCAGCATTCAAGCCGGCAACAATCATTGCCTGATAATCAAAGCGCGCATATCCTTTACCAAAAGAGCCGAAGAATTCCAATCCTGTCTCATGCCAGGTAGAAGGAATAATTGTGGTTTCACCCTCAGGACGAGATGTTCCAAAGAAGTTGATAGGCTCATGGTGTGCATTGGTCAATCCCATAGGTACAATCAAATGACCGGCACGAACATTGAAAGCCGAATGTATCAGACGGGTAATGTGAAACTGCTCAAGAGCAACTTCTCCCCCCTTTTCCATTTCTGTTTCATACTCACCGTTTTCTGAATTCTCAAGTTCTGTTTCAATACCTACACCTCCTGCTTCAAACTCTATTTCAGCACCCAGTATCCACTTGGAATTAAACTTGTAGTCAAAAGCCAACACAAAACGAGGAATTGCAATGTTATTGCGATGATCACTGTTATCGACCCCACCATAGAAACGATTCGTTCCGTAGTTCATAAACTTTGCTACCATTTCTCCGTATCCACCAAAACGGAACTTTTCGTAGTCGTCATCTTTTGTTACCTGTTTTATTCTCTCTTTCTTTGCCGCAGTTTCAGATACCTCTTCTGTTGAGGTTACTTTTTCAGGTTCATTAGCCCGTAAAGTATTGTTAAAAAGCAAGAAACCTAAGGCGAATAAGCAAGTTAATTTTCTCATCTTTTATCTTAAATTTTATTGGCGCAAAGGTAGAGGGAGTTGAAAAGGCGGGCAATACCCAAATATGAGTATTGTGTTATTAAAAATAATAACAAGTAGGTACTTAAATGAACACTATTTCTTTTTGTTCTTTTTTACAAAGCAGTAATTCACTAAAAAGACAGCTGCAAAGATCACAGCAATCCAAATAAAACTAATAAATATCAAATAGCGGTTATAAATGTATTCTCCTTCTTCAGGAACATGATTAAGCATGCATAGCAAACAGTTACACTGAGGATTATCAGCATCATGCGAAAAGTAAGAGTACAGTAAAAAAGATAAGCTACCTGCAAAAAGAATAATAATAGCTATTATTCCCCATCTCTTACAACTTAAAGGTCTGTCAATTGCCTTTTTATAATTCGTCAGTTTCACCATATAGTAGTCTATAGTTAGATAATACGCGCAAAGTTGCATGCTTTCAGTGACCTTGGCAATACCCAATAATTGTGATTTTTATAAAAATCTAACAAAAAACCATCATTAATGGGTATTTCAGGAAACGGGGATTCTTCCCTACTTTGCAGTCAAGAAATAAAGT
>USSR01000175.1 GCA_900557355.1 uncultured Bacteroides sp. | reverse complement strand
TGAGTTCTCCCTATCAATTGATATGAGAGAACTTTTATTTATTTCAGGAAAAATCAATTCGTATCTATTATTGGGGATTTGCAAGAGCCCCTACCATCCATTCTGAAAAAGGATAAGTATTCATCATACCGGAATTGATTGAGGAACAAGTCCAAGCATCCCAACTGTTCTGAGTTAATGTGCGCAAGTCTGCCATATATGGAGAATATTCAAATGATTCCGGAACATTCTTCCCATCATCACCCAAATAATACGAACAATAATTCTCATACCAGCCACCCATCCAATAATCGGCAGGATCGGTTGATACAAATCCATCTCCCGTCACATCATCTTTCAGAAAGATTACCCCATCCGTAAAGTCCTTTGCATCATATGTAATAGACATGGATTCATTCTTTATAGAAAAACAACCATCACCATTGGCATCGTAGCCCAAACCACGAACAGACCGACTGTCATCACCACCAAAACCTGGTCCCATCACAACAAAGAAGCGAGGATCTGCTTTAGCAATTGCTAAGATCATCTGATATCCGGTAGATTGGTCACTTTCTTTCCAACGATACCCCCAACTCAGGAAATGAACATTATCCTGTATCGGATCTTCCCAGTTGTCACCACTTATCCATTGCACGCCTAATGCAGACTGACATTCTCCCTCTCCTGTCCAGAATTGAATATCACTCATAGACTTTACAGCATCATAAGCCACATATACATTCACCAGTATAGCGGCATAGGCTTCATCTTTATCCTTATAAGCTGCAAACTTCACGTCGTAAGTTCCTGCCTTTGTGGGAGTAAACACATACTTCAGTTCAGTTGATACCTTCTCACCATCCACTGTCCACTCAAAACGAGCATTTTCACCATTTTCCACTTTCGCCTCCAAGGTGAGAGATTTTCCAAGTGCAACGTCTTGTTTTTCACCATCGACAATGGATACTGAGAGTAGTAAAGCATTGTCGTTGGAATCATCGCTACTACAAGATGCCAATCCTATAGTAAGGACAAGACATGATAAAAAATAGATAATATTATTCTTCATAGTTATCTAAAATTAGAAGTAAAGAAGACTCCAGCCGGATATCTTGTACAATCATTATAATGTGCTTTCAAAGTAGGAGTTGCACCACTAAAATCGAATATACTAATCTGATTTATGCTTACATTATCTCCATATCCTTTTATCGTATTGAGATAAACACCTTCTGTTACCGGATCAACGGCCACCGTATTATAAACAATATTGGCATTCTCTACCATTTCTTTAGCATCCACCATCAACTTAGTTTCATTGGTACTAAAAATGTGCCGATAAACTTTGGTAGCAAGACCACTCATATACAATGTATCACCCTTAGCTGTTATGCTAGGAGCAGCTGCAAACGAGGCTGACAATGTTTTTGTAGCATCTTTATCCGCCGATAAGTCGTTTTCTTTTATAATCGAATAATCTTTGGCACTGACTTTAGCTATTTTACCAGTTGAAACCGATACCCAAACGTTATTATCTGATGATTTTACCACACCCGAAATATTACCGTCAAATTCAACCGTTGCCGATACTTTATCCTTTCCGGATTCTATGACAAGAAGATTCTTGTTTTGCGAAGCAAAAACTTTTCCTCCAACAACTGCCATCGTATTTTTTCTGGCTCCTTTCGTTCCTTCGATAAGAGTCGCTTCTCCTGTAGAAGGATGAAACAACTTAATACCTCCGTTATCACGCAGATAAATGTTATCATCGCCCAACACTGCTACATGTGTAGGCCAACTTACCTGACTCTTCAATTCATCACCAAAAGCGGTTTCCAGTTTCAATGTTTCAGCATTGACTATCGTCAAAAAGCCTCCCTCGTTACCTCCGTTTTGAGAAACAATATACATTTTATTGTTGGCAATAAACACATCCTGCGGAACACTGCCTAACCATGCTCCATTGTTTTCTTTCTGGAAAGCCATCTCCACTAATTCTCCCTCAGGACTTATGAATATTAAAGACCCACCTTTATCGCCTCGCAAAGAAGCTCCTTCGTTCAGTATAAAGGTTCCATACTTATACTTTCCATACACGTCGAGGTCTAACTTGGCTGCGGCTTCACCTTGCTCCGCATTTGAAACTTTCAGTTGAATTTCACTTTTTCCAAGATCCACCGCAGTAAAATCATAAGTAGAAGTGGTAGAGACTTCCTTACCATTCAATGTCCAGGCGTATTTCACTTCTGAACTTCCTTCTACTACAGCCTTTAGATTCAGAGTTGTACCTTGCACTACTTCTTGTGCTTCGGCACCCTCTATCACAACTGTTAAAGGCGACAACGGTTCTTTGTCATCATCACTACAAGATACTAGTCCTACCGTAAGGACAAGGCATGATAAAAAATAAATAATGTTCTTCTTCATTGTTAGTATATAAAAAATTAAAAACTAAAATTCAAACATCAACGAGCACAGCACATTACGCAATGGCATCGGATAGTATTGTGTCGATTCATAATAGGTATTCAGAATGTTATCCACACGTACTTGCGAAGTAAGCTGCATGCCGTTCCCTAATTTCCACAAATAACCCACTAATAAGTTATGAACCGTATAAGGACGGGTTGAATAAGATTCATCAGTTGTGACATAACGTTTACCTATATAAGTAGTCTGCCACGAACAAAAGGCTTTTTTATAATCGAACGCCAGCCGTGCATTCCATTTCAATTCGGGCACATAAGGGATCTGCTGCATATAAGAGTTATCATCTACATGCTGCTTCTTCCGTGTACGCGAACGAGCCCAGCTGAAATTACCGGAAAGTGTAGTCTTGAAATCTCCAAAGCTAAGCACCATTTTACCAGTAAACTCTGCTCCCATCGAGAGGACATTACGTTTGTTCTGAGGTGTCCATATCCACTGGTTGCCATCTTTTGGAAGCCACGATATCCAATTGTCAATATGCATCAGATAACCGGACGCTTCTGCATTCAATGTCATCCAGGAGGTTAAATCATTCTTATAACCGATGGCTGCGTCATAAGAATAGCCGTCTTCGGGTTTCACATCGGGATTTCCACCGGGACGCCAATAAAGATCATTCATACTGGGAAAACGGTAATTGTACGACATGCTACCTTTCACGTAGAAGGTCTTGTCAAAAAAGTTAGTGGCAAAACCAGCCGACCATGTAGACACGTTCCGGCTATTATTCTGCTCGAACATATACTGTCCATGCAGTTGTAACCATGGCAACAATGTCCAGTTCGCCGAAGCTTGCAACGACAATACATTGCGATGATGCTTCAATGGCGGTTCGGGTACCGGTATATTATAATACACATCGTCTATCAGGTACTTAGCGGAATCCACATCAATGTAACTACTCACATTTACCAAGTCGTGTGTATAGGTAAGCGTAGCATTCAATACCAACTCGTCAACAGGTGCACACGAATAATCAGCAACCCCCTGCCATGTCTGCGAAGAGTTGATATTGCCTTCCGGGTCGAACAACCCGCCATCAAACCATTTGTCATACTTCAGACGATAATAAAGCCATGCGCCTTTTACATGAAATTCATGGATGCCACGCACGTAGTCGAACCCTACATACCCGCGAATATTCGTTTCATTCTGCTGTTCGTGTGTCTTTCCCACAATGCCTAATGGTTGGGGCAACATACGCTTCCCTTGTTGTATCCAGCCTACAGCAGCCAGTTGTGCGTACGGATTCAGTTTAAAGTACCCTTCCTGCATCGCACTCCATTGTGAATATTTGGCATCTTGCCGCTTCTCACGGAAAGCTTCATTAGTAAGTACTTTATTAATATAAGTATAGTCATTATCCGAATGCTGATAAAACAAACGTGTTTTCGAAACCACCCGTTTGCCACTTACATTAATCTGTGTTCCTCCGGTATATGTGTTATAAGAACCATATTCTCCAAAAAATTTACCTGTAACTCCCTTTCCCCACTCCGGATCATTGAAGATGTTTACACTCCCACCCACAGCACCGGTACCACTCTTCACATGACTGCTTCCATAATAAAGGTTCACGTTGTCGGCAAAGAAGACAGGGAACTGCGAAAAGTCAAACACTCCGGACATCGGCGGCGTGATGTTGATTCCATTCCAGTTGACCCGGGTTTGCGCAGCACTTCCTCCACGGAAAGAGGCTGTAGATAATGCTCCCGTGCCCAGGCTCTTAATGTAGGTAGCTGAATTTTCGGTCAATAACTCAGAAAACGAACGGGTTTTATTGATTTGCAGCAATTCAGGCTCAAGATGCGTCACTTTTGCACCGGCATTTGCTTCATTGGCATGACGTATCCGACGGGCTACAATCTGCACCTCATCCAGATTCAGGCCATAGGCAATCGTATCCTTTTTTTGAGCTATCGCATCAGTCACCAGCAGGCATGCGGCAACTATCAGGAAAAACAGTTTTCTCATAAACTTAGATTATTGAACTTCGGATGATTCAGGGAAATAGACCTGATTGGGATAAATACCAACACGGTAACTTTCAACATTTCCACTCTCTTTATAATGACGAATATAGCCACGCTGTGCCGAATAGTCCAGACAGTCGCAGATATACACTTCCCCTTGCGGACTTACTCCACAACCATACATCATATCTACTCCAGGTACATGACGATGTAATTTAAAAGTGCCATCATCCGTATTCAACGTATAAATACTTTGTTGTGAGTCATTCGGAAGACCCGGTTTGCAGGTTCGCACACTAAAATAGATCAGAGTTTTAGTAGCATCCATGTCAGTCCGGTTATAGCTGATAGTTCCGGTTACATCCCCTTCTTTGGCTTCATTCTTACTGACAAAAGGCAGTCTGTAAGTAGTCACTACCTTCTCCGTCTGCGGATCAATACACTTTAACAGGATAGCAGTAAGTTTGCCTTTATCACGTTCGTTCATCAAAGCCCATATCTTGCCATTTTTGTCTTTCAGCAATTTACAGGTTTTAGTGACTTCCTCATTATAGACTTCTTCTATCATGCGGCTTCCTTCCAGAGTAATATTGTCCAGATCGAACACATAAACCCCTTTTGCTGTAATACCCAAAAGTTTATGTTCAGACACTTCCATATATTCTACCCATTTTCTGATAACGATATATTCCAAGGGAGTACCATAAGGAGGCACGGTACGAATCCGTACCAGCTGGCTGGGCAAATCAACACCGGAGACATTGTTACTTAAAAGATCGGAAACGATAGCAGTAGTATCCGATATAGCCACAATCTGACGTGGTAATCCTGCCTGTGTATAAAGTATCGTACCTTCGGATTCGAAAGTCTTGGAATTCACAATCTCGATTTTCTTAGAATTGTTCAAAGCGATGAAGTACTTCCCATTAATCATCGTAATAGATTGTGCTACATCCCCTAACGGTCGGTTATTCACAACACGAAAGACATCGGGACTCACCATCCCGTTACGGTACAATACAGATATAGCTCCCATATTCGTACCTATTCTTCCCTCGTTCAAAACAATAGCTTCGATATTACCCTCGCCCACTCCGGCAGGAAAATCATCCTCATATTCGCAGGCGGATAATGATACCATTAGCACTGCACAACATAACCTCAAAATGCGTTTCTTCTGCATACACACAATTATTTTCCGTTATGTTTCGAGGTACGAAGTCAGAGCAATGACCTCTCATATCTATAACAATATGAGTTGAAGCAATGTGAATCTCTTAAGTTCCTTTTCCCCCGAAACTGTAGATTGCAGACTTTGCAGGCAGGTCTTCTGACTCGCTTCCTCTCCGGAAGTCCTTCCCATCCTATACGGACAGTGGACAAGTGTAGAATTTATCCGAAAAGTTTAATGAAGCTCACAGCAGTGGGTCTGTTCAGGAGTTTCACCTGATTCCCTTTTCACCTCGTTTGATAAGATATATCACGAAGCACCCGAAAGCCGGATTATTAAATCCGAGTGCAAAGATAGACATTATAAATCATGCAAGGAAGAATATTCTAAAAAAAAAGAAAATGAACTTAATGTTTTATTCCCTCTTATAAGTTTGCTTGGTTCAGTACTCAAGGCTTTATGAATAGGCCCCGTATATTCATTATATCTGAGTCTTATTTACTCCGTGTCTTCTCCGTATCTATACGCTTGGACTTGGTACGGAGTTGGTACGGACTTGACACGGACTTGGTCTCATCTTGGTCCGGTAATAGAACTGACGAAGAATCCCCAAAATATCCATTTATGAATATTACCGCCTCTTATATCCGCCGTGAACTGCAGGATTATTATACACCGCAGGAAGCCGGAAATTTGTCCAGACTTATCTGTTGCGAGATTCTGGGGCAGCCGGTTGTGGATTATTATTTGGGCAAAGATATAACTTTATCCGCAAAAGCAGAACAGGAATTGCAAAGCCTTCTCAGGCGTTTACGGAATTTTGAACCAATACAATATATTTTAGGAGAAGCACGTTTTCTGGGGAGAACATTTCAGGTAGCTTCCGGTGTCCTTATTCCACGCCCTGAAACGGAAGAACTGGTGGAAATAATGTTGAAAGAGAT
This sequence comes from uncultured Bacteroides sp., assembly GCA_900557355.1. GTDB lineage: Bacteria > Bacteroidota > Bacteroidia > Bacteroidales > Bacteroidaceae > Bacteroides. The sequence continues at coordinate 4,262 of USSR01000175.1, read as the reverse complement.
TTCTTCTACTTCTCGTGTTTTAGATATTGGAACAGGCAGTGGTTGTATTGCTGCCACGTTGGCAAAGGAATTGCCCGGAGCACAGGTTACTGCCTGGGATGTGTCTGAAGAAGCTTTGGCTATTGCTGCTGCTAACAGTCTGGCTTTACAAGTGCCTGTCTGTTTTGAACAGCGTGATGTACTGACTTATACTCCCGGTGTAACAGAACGTTATGATGTGATAGTGAGCAATCCGCCTTATGTTACTGAAGCAGAGAAACAAGATATGGAACGGAATGTGCTGGATTGGGAACCCTCTTTGGCGCTGTTTGTGCCTGATGCAGATCCTTTGCGTTTCTATCGTCGCATATCCGTGCTTGGGCTTGAAATGCTTGAACCTGACGGAAAACTTTATTTTGAAATTAACCGTACTTTTGGAGAAGATATCGTGCTTATGATGCGTGAATTAGGATATCGCTTTGTTCGTCTTCAAAAGGATATTTCCCATAATGATCGATTTGTAATAGCGCAAAAATGACAAATATTACTGAAACAGAGGCTTTAAGTAAAGTTGCAGGCTATTGCTCTACAGCAGAGCATTGCCGTGCCGAGATTTCCGAGAAACTACAACGTTGGGGATTGCCGTACGATGCCATTGATCGTATCCTTAAACGGCTGGAAGATGAGAAGTATATTGATGAAGAACGATTTTGCCGGGCTTTTGTCAATGACAAGTATCGCTTTGCGAAATGGGGAAAAGTGAAAATAGCCCAGGCACTCCAGATGAAAAAGGTTTCTTATAATGTATGCCGGCGTTTTTTGAATGAGATAGATGAGGAAGAATACCTATCTGTTTTAGATGGCCTGTTGGCTGCAAAACGTAAAAGTGTACATGCGGAGAATGAATATGAGTTAAATGGAAAGTTAATGCGTTTTGCGCTGAGCCGTGGGTTCGAAATGAAAGATATTCGTCATTGTATACAGCTTTCTGATGAAAATGATGACTTTGAGTGAAAAATCTCTTTATTCTTTTTTTTATTCTCATTCAGTTTCCGTATTTTTGTGCCATATTTACTATAAATAGCTAATTTGGTTATGAGAACTTTAGAAAAACTATTCGCAGAGAAGTTGCTGAAGATAAAAGCGATTAAACTACAACCGGCTAATCCCTTTACTTGGGCTTCCGGATGGAAATCTCCTTTTTACTGTGATAATCGCAAAACTCTTTCCTATCCTTCCTTGCGTAATTTTGTAAAGATTGAAATTACCCGTTTGATATTGGAACGTTTCGGGCAGGTGGATGCAATTGCCGGTGTAGCAACAGGTGCCATTCCTCAAGGAGCTTTGGTTGCCGATGCGCTGAACTTGCCGTTTGTGTACGTACGTTCTACCCCGAAAGACCATGGTCTGGAAAACCTGATTGAAGGAGAACTTCGTCCGGGTATGAAGGTTGTTGTGGTCGAAGATTTGATTTCTACAGGTGGAAGCAGTCTGAAGGCTGTAGAGGCTATACGCCGTGATGGATGTGAAGTTATCGGTATGGTAGCTGCATATACTTACGGTTTTCCTATTGCGGAAAAAGCATTCAAAGATGCCAAAGTTCCTTTGGTAACGCTGACAAATTATGAGGCTGTGTTGGATGTTGCACTTCGTACGGGTTATATAGAAGAAGAAGATATAGCAACGCTGAACGAATGGCGTAAGGACCCTGCACATTGGGATGCTGGAAAGTAACAGCGGTTTATTCTATAAAATAAATAATATGACGAAAGGGCCATTCGGATAGATTCTGTCCGGATAGTTCTTTTTGTCTTTTAAAGAGATTCAAAATATGACAAAATTTGAAAGTGGTGTGAAGACAATACCTGCTTCGCAGGAAGCTGTTTATGAGAAATTATCTGATTTGAATAATCTGGAAAAGTTTAAAGACAGCTTGCCGGAGGATAAAGTGAAGAACTTGAGCTTTGATTCGGAGAGTATAGTGATAGAAGCTGCTCCTGTGGGTAAGATCGCGTTAAGTATAGTAGAGAAAGACCCGTGTAAATGTATCAAGTTTGCCACGACCACTTCACCGTTGCCGTTTAATCTGTGGATACAGATTGTGCCGGTAACAGAGACAGAATGTAAAATGAAGCTAACCATCGGCATGGAATTGAATCCTTTTATGAAAGGTCTGGTTCAGAAACCTTTGCAGGAAGGATTAGAGAAAATGGCGGATATGCTTTCGATTATACCGTATTAATCACTAATCATTAATCACTAAATAAATGGCTCAGAAACTTTGGGAGAAATCCGTTCAGGTAAATAAGGATATAGAACGTTTTACAGTGGGGCGTGACCGTGAAATGGATCTTTACTTGGCAAAGCATGATGTGATAGGCTCTATGGCCCATATTACAATGCTCGAAAGTATCGGTCTGTTGACAAACGAAGAATTGGGTCTCCTGCTTGATGAATTGAAGAATATCTATGCAGCTGCTGAAAAAGGCGAGTTTGTGATAGAAGAGGGAGTAGAGGATGTACACTCGCAAGTGGAGTTAATGCTGACGCGTAAATTAGGTGATGTCGGTAAGAAGATACACAGTGGCCGTTCTCGGAATGACCAGGTACTGCTCGACCTGAAACTTTTCACGCGTGAACAGATCAAGGATATTGCCGAGGCGGTGGAGCAACTATTCCATGTGCTGATATGCCAGAGCGAGCGTTTCAAGGATGTGCTTATGCCTGGCTATACTCATCTGCAAATAGCAATGCCATCTTCTTTCGGTTTGTGGTTTGGTGCTTATGCTGAAAGTCTGGTAGATGATATGCTTTTCCTGCAGGCAGCATTTAAAATGTGTAATCGGAATCCTTTGGGATCAGCTGCCGGATATGGTTCTTCATTCCCACTGAACCGTACAATGACAACAAGTTTATTGGGATTTGACTCCTTAAACTATAATGTTGTTTATGCACAGATGGGGCGTGGCAAGATGGAACGTAATGTAGCTTTTGCCTTGGCAAGCATTGCCGGTACTATTTCTAAACTGGCTTTTGATGCTTGTATGTTCAATAGCCAGAATTTTGGTTTCGTGAAGTTGCCTGATGATTGCACGACCGGTTCCAGCATTATGCCTCATAAGAAGAATCCTGATGTTTTTGAACTGACACGTGCTAAATGTAATAAGTTGCAGTCATTGCCACAACAGATCATGATGATTGCTAATAATCTGCCTTCTGGATATTTCCGTGATTTGCAGATTATTAAAGAAGTATTCTTGCCTGCTTTCCAGGAACTGAAAGATTGTTTGCAGATGACGACTTATATCATGAATGAAATCAAAGTGAATGAACATATTCTTGATGATGACAAGTATCTGTTTATTTTCAGTGTGGAGGAAGTAAATCGTCTGGCACGTGAAGGTATGCCTTTCCGGGATGCTTATAAGAAAGTGGGACTGGATATTGAAGCCGGGAACTTCTCACATAGTAAGCAAGTGCATCATACGCATGAAGGAAGTATTGGTAATCTCTGTAACGATGAAATCTCTGCACTGATGCAAGAAGTGGTAGATGGTTTTAATTTTCATGGGATGGAAGTGGCTGAAAAAGCCTTGCTTGGACGATAAGTATAACATTGTATGCGGAAATTCTGTATGATTATAGGGATGCTTTGGCTGTGTGTTGCCGGTTGCGGTGATTCATACGAGTCAAGCATTCCTTCTATTAGTTTTAATTTCTCATGCAGTCTTTCACAGTCTCCTTATTATAAGATTACGACCCCCGGCCAATTCTTGAAGGTAGATAAGAATGTGAATGGCTTACCTGTAGGCTATGCAGGATTAATAATAGGACAAAGCGTATATTCGGATGGCAATACCTATGTCGCTTATGATGCCGCCTGTCCGGTGGAGGCCAATCGTAGCGTTTCAGTCGAGTTGGTAGAAGATGGATTGGGCACTGCTGAATGTCCTAAATGCCACACTAAATATAATTTAAGCAGTGGTGGATTCCCCACAGGAGAAGGTACGGAATACCTGAAACATTATAAAGTCTCTGTATCCGGTACTACTTTGCAAGTCCGTAACTGATAAAATAGCAACTTTTTCTATGTAAAAAATTTGGCTGTAACGGGGAAACTCCTTATCTTTGCACCCGTTCTACAAAAAAGACCTGCGGAAATAGCTCAGTTGGTAGAGCATAACCTTGCCAAGGTTAGGGTCGCGAGTTCGAGTCTCGTTTTCCGCTCTCTTTGAAAGGATGCTCGAATGGTGGAATGGTAGACACGAAGGACTTAAAATCCT
>USSR01000174.1 GCA_900557355.1 uncultured Bacteroides sp. | reverse complement strand
CTTTTCTTATCATTTTTCTTATTTGCAATTTAACAATTCTTATTCTATTGTTGTAGTTATACATTTTCTTTTTGGACAAATGCAGTTAGAGTTCTGAATAATATTTTCATATCCAACCAAAACGAAAAGTCTCTTGCATATTTAATATCCAATTGTTTCCTTTCTTCAGCTGACATTTTGCCTGCACCACCACGCTTTTCCACTTGCCACAAACCTGTAAGGCCTGCCGGAGCCATAAAACGGTCTATATAGGCATCACTGGTCAACAGCTCTGCTTCATAGAGTGGAAGTGGTCGATTTCCTACAATACTCATGTCGCCCTTCAGAACATTGAATAACTGTGGCAATTCATCAATACTGTATTTACGTATAATACGCCCTACGCGTGTTACACGTGGATCGTTTTCCAATTTAATGAATGTGTTGTTCAGAGCTTTTTCTTTCTTTTTCGCGAAATCTTCTTCGGAAATTACAAAATCGTCCGAAATCAACAAGCTTTCTTCTTCATCCAGTGTTCCAGAAAGGTCATCGAAACGAATTTCAGGTTCTTCATCAGAACTTTCAACTTCTTCTATCTGATATTGATTAAGCGCATTTAATTCTTTCAACCGCTTATCCGCGTTAGTGTACATGGAACGAAACTTCAGAAAGTTGAAAATCTGATAATTAGAACCTACACGTTGCGATTTATAAATAATCTTCCCTTTACTTTCTATGCGGATGGCAATGGCAGTTCCTATCAATACAGGAGAAAGAATGATAACGGCTGCACTTGCAAAAAGTATATCAAACGTACGTTTCCATAGAGGAAGATGAAATGTATTCAGTACCTTGCGGTGTGTTTCGCTAAATTCTTTCAGCTTACTCTCTTTGCGTGCTCTGAGGTATGTATTCATACGTTGAATACTATCTTCTTCGGCATGTGGTGGAAGTGTATTGTTCACTCCTGCTTGCAGATAAGCCTTCCGGTTTTCGGATTTCAGTTCTTCCGTTATGAGAGTGATGTAAACCCGGGGATAACGCTTACGTAAATAGGATATCTCACTACAATCTACCTCACGTGTATCTGTTTGTTCGTAAAGAATGGATATGTTATACCTCTCCCGAATACCATCGATTACTTTGGCCGCTTTTTGGGGGGAAGAGACGGCAACGAACATACCCCCTGTAACTTTGCTCAGATGATCGATAATAATCCGATTACTCCCTATATAGATGTAGTATAACATGTCCTTTTATGCGTATTTGTTGTTGATTTAAATAAACTTTTTGAGACGTACTTTCAACTCCATAGGGTTGAAAGGCTTCAAAATGTAGTCTACCGCGCCTTCCTCAAGCAGACGGATACGCTCAGTAGTACTTTCCTCGCTTGAAAGCATCATAACGGGGATATGTTTGAAGAGTTCGTTGTCCTTGAGGTATTTAAGAAACTCCGAACCATTCATTTTAGGCATACGTATGTCTGATATGATCAAGTCGGGTTCATTACCTTCGTGTAACCACTCAATTGCTTTTAAAGGATCTTCGCAGTACACGAAATCATACTCTTTTCCTAAATACATAGAGAGCACTTTGCCTATAGAGGCCTTATCATCTACTAATAATATCTGTTTCATTATTGCCATTTATATTATTCTATTACCTGCTTTGTATATTATAAGTTTTCTGTTCATAAAAAAAACTGCTTTCTTTATAGGCTTTACAAGCGATGAAGGCAGTTTTATCTTATTACTTTTCCGTTAATACATTTATTTCGTTTGAGAATAAGCAAAAATACGTTTATTTGCGCTAATAGTGTTTGTATAGGGAGAGAAAAATCATTTAATTAACTCTTTTTAAGAAATGTCTTCGGTTAGATGAAACAACTTTCTCTTTAAAATCATCAAATAATATTTTTCTGCTTTTTAAGCTCTTGATAAGGGGAGAAAAAGTATGATTAATAAGTTTTGTAAAGCAAGGTATAAAAAAGTCAGATATTTTCCGACTTTTTTATACCTTGCTTTACAAGGGTGATTAGGGTTTTACATAAATGTCATTATTATGATTGGATATCCAATCTGTATTATTGGCTCCACCGCTTGTGACCCAATCTTTGAAATCGGGGTAGACATCTGTAATCATTTTCCATTCTTTGGGCCATTCCCAGACTTTTGTACTTGGTATACAAATGCCCCATGCTAAACCTTCAGTACTGATATAGTAGTCTTTTTGGTCAACACCAAGCATGCTATTGCGTGCAGAAGCGTCGTTGCCCATTCCAAATAAAGCAGTAGTGGCTAATTTTGTAGGAGCATAATTGGGCATGTGTATTTCTGTACGCCCTATATTATTTTCCTGGCTTTTTGGGGCGAAAAGAATATTGTTTTTCTGGTGATTGTGATAAAAAAAGCCGGAAGTATACTTCCGGCTTTAAAATAAAAGTTGTTTTGATGTTCGCTTATCAAGGTTTTACAAAGATATCGCTGGTGTGGTTAGATGTCCAACTTAAGTCCTCAGCTTGTCCACCATTGATTACCCAGTTTTTGAATCCGGGATAAACAGTTGTGATTATCTTATATTCTTTTGGCCATTTCCATATTTCTGTACCAGGAATACAAATACCCCATGCCAAACCCTCAGTACTAATATAGTAGCCCTTCTGGCCGACATTAAGCATACTATTGTGTGCAGAAGCGTCATTACCCATTCCAAATAAAGCTGTGGTAGCTAAATTGGTAGGAGCATAGCTAGCCATATGTATCTCCGTACGCCCTACATTTCCTTGGGCTTCTTTACTAATAATGAATACATCCAAGTTCTTGACATTCATGGCTTTCTTTGCTTCTTCAGCTGTAGAGAAGGTCATTGCGATTTCAAACGCAGCTCCATCTCCTGAATTGTAGCTACTTCCAGCGGTTGGATCCGTGCAATAGAACGTAAAGTCATCATCCGCAATAGAAGGATTGCAATATTTATGTGCATTAGTACTGAGGATTACAACCGGATTGCTTTGTCCGCTTTCAAAAACTGGAGTTCCGCTTTGTACTTTTCCACTTAAGGTTACTCCGCTGCTACTCACATTCAGGAACTGGATTCCCACACCAGTCTTACGGCTGGAACCAACGGCGCGTATGTTTCCTTGAATGGTTAACTTCTTGCTATCGGTAATGGCCATCTTATTGATAGTAACAACAATGTCATTCATGTCGAAGTCGCCATAAGCAGGCCATTGATCTTCAAAGGCGTAAGTATAAATTGTTTTATCCTCTACGTCCGGTTTCTCAGGATCTTCCGGATCAGGATCACCTTCATTACCAGAATAGTAATAGCCACCACAAGTAGAGAATGTATTCTTTGATCCTCCCCATCCGGTAGTTGAACATCCGCTTGTAAGCCATCTGGCATTATTTACGCCATTGTAAGGAGGATCATAGGTAAATGCGTTTTCAGGCATTTCTATAACCAGGTCCTTTAAATTAGTATCGCCACCTTGAGATATACGCACTCCTCCAACCTGCAGCAAAGAGGGATTGTTTCCTTCTCCCCTGAAATTGCTTGGAGTCCTGTTGATATGTAACAAAGTAGCTTTGATTACTGAACCGTTCTTCAGAATGTATTGTATCGGACTATCATTACTCATAACTACTGGAACCGGCTTCCACTGGTCGGCATTACTTCCGGAGGTATTCAGGTTCTCGGGTTTCTCTCCAGTGATGGAGCCATTGTCGAGTGTCACATTTCCCCAATTGAATTTCTCCTTTACTATTAGTGCACAACTATTATATAGCATGTCAACTGAGGAATTCTCGAATATTGTGAATTCGCCATAACTGTCATTATAGACGGAAACTCCTCCACTCAGGTGATATCCTTTAATAATGCCTTTGTCATGATTTACTATGAAGCTGCCATTTGATGTGTTATTAGTCTTTATGACACCGGTTTGTTCGTCTACTAAAATTGCTCCATAATTGCTGAAGGTACTGGTGGTGAACTCAAGGTTCAGGGATGAAAGCTGACCTTTGTTCAGTACTTTGCTGTTATCTACCTTAAACCATTGTCCAACTGTAAGTTCACCTTTATTAATGAAGTTCATTTTAACAAGATCCATGACTCCGGTAACCTCGATTGTGCCGGCATTGTAAATCTCCGGATATGAACCCATATTTGCAGTAATAGTGGCAGCCGTAATCGTACCAAAATTCTTATAAACCTTACTACATGGTTTGAGCGTACCGTTGTTGATGGACATAGTTACATCGGAAGCGATAGTCACTGACGAAGTTGATGCTCCGAATGTTACGTCGCCATTTGCGATAAAGTCTCCTCCAATGAACCAATCACCATAATTGGCAGCAAAATTACTTGTACATTCAACTGTACCACCTTTTTCTACTACAAATTTAGAAACAGTTGTAAATGTCTTACTACTTGGAGTTGCAATTTCTATTTTACCTCCGTTTAATACGTAAATGTCAAAGTTAGAATAGATATTAGTTACTTTCCATGTACCTTTTACAAAAATCGTACCTTTACCGCTGGCCATCTGGTAGATTACAGTGCTTACTTCTCCAGCTGGGACAACGATTCTGGCTCCATCATTGAACTTATTTTTATCGTATTGGCTCACAGGATCGTCCGATTTGTCCGGAGCTGTCGGAATATCAGGGGTTTCTACTGTGTAATTGTTGTCTTCCAATTCTTTAAAACCTGCAGCAATAGCAGCATTAGCGGCCGAAGTGCTACCAGTACCAGCTCTTGTAGTGGTACCTCCTGAATAATACAGTTTACAATTTAATGTCTCTCCATTTCCCGGAACTACGAATTCATAGACTTCCTTACGTTGTTTCGGATCAGTTTGACGGACATAAACTCGCTCTATGGATTTAGGAATGCTAATCTCTACAACATAATTCTTTCCAGCCTTTGCATAGTCTGCAGCAATAGGAGTTGCAGTTGCATTGGTCAGCGGATTAGTAGTGAAAACTTCTGCCAAATAGTTGTACATTCCGTTGAACTCGTCTTTGACTTCAATATTCAACTTGACAGTAGTAATCATTGACCAGTCGAAACCAGTTGGAGCTACAAAGTCTTCTCCCAAAGGATTCTCAACGGGAGGTACAGGGCGCACCTTGTCGGGGTCATACACATCATTGTCCGCGCAAGCCGTTAATAAAAAGGGAGCTACGAGAGCAATAACTGCGTAATAGCGTTTTAAAATTTTCATACTTCTCTTATTTTAATGTTATATTGGTTAGCTTTTGCGGTTCAAAGATAAATAAATTATTCAAGTTTTAGTTGTAAATTATGTCTTTTAACAACTTTGTCTGCGTTTTACTTAAAATATGTTTAGTGAACATTTCAGCCTATGTAACAGCTAATTGCTCATTTTTCCTTTTAACTTTATAGTTTTATAGTTATCGGAATTTTGAAAAGAGGAGGGAAAGTTGATTTTTTTGGCCTTTAAGATCTAGCTATGGCTTATGCTTTGGTGATTTCTCCCGCAAGGTCGGAGTTCATGCGGTAACGGATTTCTGCCTGGCTGAGACCATGGCCGAGAAGGAACATAAGTTTGGTGACTGCGCATTCGGGGGTGCTGTCATAACCACTGATAACGCCTGCCTGGAGAAGTTTCAGGCCGGTCTCGTAACGTCCCATTTCAACTATGCCACGTTGGCATTGGGTAATATTTACAATAATGATACCGCGCTCGGTAGCATCTTTGAGTTGCTGGATGAACCACTCCTTTTGAGGGGCATTACCGGAACCGAAGGTTTTGAGTACGACTGCTTTCAGACCGGGGACGTGAAGAACTGAGTTGATGATACTTTCCTGAATGCCCGGAAAGAGGGTAAGCATAACTACATTGGTATCAAACAGATAATGGGGCTTCATGGGGCGTGTCGGATCAGGACGGCGGATGATATGTGCATCGTACTTGATGTGGATGCCTGCATGAGCCAGTGAGGGATAGTTGAATGAACGGAATGCGTTAAAGTTTTCGGCGTTAATCTTTGTAGTACGGTTTCCACGCATCAGTTCGTTCTCGAAGAAGATACACACTTCGGGCACTATGGGAGTACCGTCGGGATTTTTTGCGGCAGCTATCTCAATAGCGGTAATCAGATTTTCTTTTCCGTCTGTGCGCAAGGTACCGATAGGGAGCTGGGAGCCTGTGAGAATGACAGGTTTAGCCAGGTTTTCGAGCATGAAGCTGAGGGCAGAAGCTGTGTAAGACATGGTGTCGGTGCCATGAAGGATGACAAAACCGTCGAAATAGTCATAATTGTAGTTGATAATCTTTACGATTTTTGCCCAAAGCGAAGGCTCCATGTCCGAAGAGTCGATGGGCGGATCGAACTGGTAGGAAGAGATGCGATAATTGAAACGTTTCAGTTCGGGAACATGTTTGAGAAGATGGTCGAAGTTGAAATTTTCAAGCGCACCTGTCTCCGGGTTTTCTATCATACCGATGGTTCCGCCAGTATATATCAGTAACACAGATGGGTAGTCGATCTTCATAAACATAATCGGGTTTTGATTATTCTGAGTGCAAAGATAGGAAAAAAAGTGATAGGGTGGTAGGGTGGTAAGATGATATTGCTGCCTTTATCACCCGATCACTCTATCACCCTACCACCTTATCACCTTCCTACATTTTCTTTCAGCTGTGTGATCGCCTTTTCCGCATCTCCTTCAGCTTCATTCAGCAAGGTGACGAATCGGCTACCGATGATAGCACCGGAAGAGTTGGCACAAGCGGCGTCAAATGTCTGTTTGTTATAGATGCCGAAGCCAACCATGCGGGGATTGCGCAGGTGCATATCCTGTATCTTTTTGAAATAAGCTTGCTTCTGGCTATCGAAATCTTTTTGGGCACCGGTAGTAGCAGCGCTGGACACCATATAGATGAAGCCGTTGGTATGTTCGTCGATTTCGCGGACGCGAGCCTCGCTGGTTTCGGGGGTGATGAGCATGATGACACGGATGTCGTAACGGTCGGCAATAGGTTTATACGTTTCTTCGTAATCTTTGAAGGGAAGATCGGGAATAATAACGCCGTCGATACCACATTCTACGCATTTCTGACAGAAAGCCTCGAACCCGAATTTCATAATAGGGTTGAGATACCCCATCAGGATGAGAGGAATACGGACATCGTTACGGATATCGCGGAGTTGCTCAAACAAAATACGCAGCGACATACCGTTGCGGAGAGCACGGGTAGCAGCTTCCTGAATAACGATGCCGTCAGCCATCGGGTCACTGAAGGGAATACCGATTTCAATCGAATGGACCCCATTGCGTTCGAGGGTACGGATGACGTCGGCAGTACCTTCCAGGGTTGGGCAACCGGCACAGAAGTAGATGGACAGCAAGTTTTTAGGGCTGTCCTGAAAAAGTTGATTTATACGATTCATGATGTTATTCTAAATTTAATTCGTTCTTAATTCTTTGAGAAAACGTTCGATCCGTTCCACATCCTTGATGCCCGGAGATGTCTCGAAGCGACTGTTGATATCGATACCGGCAAGGCGGGGATGGTGGAATTCTTTCAGGGCTTTGACGCTGTAAGAATTGATGCCACCGCTAAGCAGGAAAGGGGTACTGCCAGTGTAACGTTGCAGAATGCTCCAGTCGAATTGCTGTCCGGAACCACCATAGTGGACGGTACGTGTATCGAACAGATAGTAGTCGCAGAAACCTTCATAATTGAAAATGGCAAGAAGATCCTTGGGCAAGGCGATGGAAAACGCTTTGATGATCCGGATACCGTGTGAATGAAGGGTGCGGCAATATTCGGGTGATTCGTTACCGTGCAACTGGACATAGTTCAGACCGAAACGGTCGACATACATAAGGATGTTTTCTTTGGTTTCGTTGACGAAAACACCGACACGTTTGGCAAGCGTAGGCAGGTACCTGGGTATCTGATACAGGTATCTGGGGGATTTGGGGTAGAAGATAAAACCGATCATATCTACACCTAATACTTCTACATCGCGGATATTGCCTGCATCGGTCATTCCGCATACTTTGATCATTGTATTCATGGGATTATGTACCTTAAAATCACGAATATATGAAATTATGTGTGAATTTCCAAATTTATATACCGCGAATGAGTTCTTCCAATGTGCTCCCGGGATCGTCTGTACGCATGAACGTCTCTCCCATAAGGAAACCACGGAAGCCTGCCGAGCGTAGCTCACGGATGGTTTCAGGGTGCGAAAGACCACTTTCGGAAACGAGCAGCGGAGGCGTCTGAAAATCAATTTCAGCAACGGCATTTTTTAACTCTTCTGCAATGCGGAAAGAGTTTTTTATATCGGTGACGAAGCTGCCCAGATTACGGTTGTTGACGCCGACCATATCCGTCTCCTTATATATATAGGAGAGTTCGGAGGTGCTGTGTACTTCAAGCAGAACTTCAAGTCCAAGTTCGTGTGCCTGTATGGTGAGCGTGTGGCACTCATCAGGTGTGAGGCAGGCGGCAATGAGCAGTACTGCATCGGCACCTACAATGCGGGCTTGCAGAAGCTGATATTTGTCGATGATGAAGTCCTTACGCAGGATCGGGATGTTGACCAACGGGCGTGCTGTACGGATGTCACGCAGAGTTCCGCCGAAGAACTTTTCATCCGTGAGGATGGAGAGGGCGGAAGCTCCGGCAGTTTCATAGGCAGGTGGAATGAGATTGGCCTGTGCGTTTTCCTTGATCCAGCCTTTGGAAGGGGAACGGCGTTTGAACTCGGCAATGATGCCGGATGGAGAGCTTGCAAGTGCACGTTTCATGCTGCGGACGGGCGTTGTACCGGAAACTCCGGTTCCGGCAGTTTCCTGCATCATGACAGCAGCTTGTTCTTGCAATTGACTGAGAGAGACGGCTTGCTTTTGCTGCTCTATCTCAATCCGCTTGTGGGCGATGATTTCGGATAAAATATCTTTCATATTTTTGTAGCTCGTAACTCATTTATTGATTTCTATAAACTTCTTCAACGTCTCCAGTGCCCGTCCACTCTCCAGCGATTGGCGAGCGATGGCAATGCATTCTTCGATTTCCTTTTCAGGTTCCATCACTTGGATGGCAAAGGCGGCGTTGACAATGACACATTGCGTTTGGGCACGTGTGGCACGGTTATTCAGAATGTTGTCAAAGATGCGGGCGGCATCCTCTTTGCAGGCTCCACCGAAGAGCTCTTCGGGCTGTGCGGCATTGAAACCCAGCGCTTGCGGACGGTAAATCCGTTCGTAATTGCGCGTCATGACTTTGAATTCGTCCGTGAGGGAAATTTCGTCGTAGCTATCGAGACTGTTGACTACTGCAAAATCGATGCCGAGTTTGTAAAAAACATTTGTGTAGAGTCGCATCTGTGCAAGATCGGCCACACCGAGCAACTGGTAAGTAGGCTTGCAAGGATTGACAAGCGGGCCAAGAAGGTTGAACAGTGTACGTACTCCCAATGCCTTGCGCACAGGGCCGACGAACTTCATTGCCGGATTGAAAAGTTGGGCGTGCAAGTAGGCGATGTTACATTCGTCCATGCTGCGTTTCAACTTGTCGGGATCATTGGTGAAACGGATGCCGTGTTGCTCCATGACATTGCTTGCTCCACTGACGGAAGTGGCACCATAATTGCCATGTTTGGCAACTTTGTAACCGGCTCCGGCCACCACAAAACAGGCACAAGTGGAAATGTTGAACGTGTTCTTTCCATCACCTCCCGTACCTACGATATCGATAGGCCGATAAGGCGCGAAGTTGATAGGTACTCGAGTCTCCATAAGGGCTTCGCGAAAGCCGATTAGTTCATCCACTGTGATGCTACGCATTTGAAATACAGTGAGTAATGCGGTCCGCGGAAATCTGTGCTTCGGGATAAGCTTCCCGGGTGATGTTCAGGAGAATTTGCTTGGTTTCTTCCGAAGTAAGCTCTTCGTGGTTGAAGAGACGGGTTAATATATCTTTCATTTTCTTATTTACGATTAGACGATTTACAATTTACGATTGAAAATTCTGTTGTGTCCGGAATGCCTCACTTCAACGTTCGGAATGCCACATGTTAACGGTCGTGAAGTGTGGCATTCGGCCTCATGAGGTGTGGCATTTCAGACGCCTTTCAGCCAGTTGCCTACAATCTGTTTTCCATCGGGAGTCAGTACCGATTCCGGATGGAATTGGATGCCATGAACATCGTATTCCCGATGTTTCAGTGCCATGATTTGACCTTCGGGGCTGATGGCTGTGACCACCAGTTCTTCGGGAAATCCGTCCGTATCCACTACCCAGGAGTGATAACGACCGACTGGTATTTCAGTAGGAAGATCGTCGAAAATGTAATCTTTATTCTTTATTTTCACATTCGTTTGTATGCCGTGAAAGACTTCACTCAGATTGGTGAGCTTCCCGCCGAATGCTTGTCCGATGGCCTGTTCACCCAGGCAGACGCCAAGTATGGGTTTTCGTCCTGCGTAAGTGCGGATGACCTCTAATAGTAAGCCTGCCTCCTCGGGGATGCCGGGACCGGGTGAAAGGATGATCTTATCATATTTCTCCAATTCCTCAAGCTCAAATTTATCATTGCGCAGCACATCTACTTCTGTGCCGAGTTCTTTTACCAGATGGGCAAGGTTGTAGGTGAAAGAGTCGTAGTTGTCTATGATTACTGTTTTCATAATTTTATTTACAATTTACAATTTACATTTTCTCTGCCATTACGATTGCCTTTTTCAGTGCTCCCAGTTTGTTGTTCACCTCTTGCAACTCGTATTCTTCATTGCTCTTGGCTACGATGCCGCCGCCTGCCTGAAACCAAAGTACACCGTTGCGACTGACGAAAGTACGGATGGTA
>USSR01000173.1 GCA_900557355.1 uncultured Bacteroides sp. | reverse complement strand
GCTTTGCGCCCTTTCCTGCCGATCCGGTAGTAAAGGCGCAAAATAGAATGGCAAGAATATGGCAGACTGTACGCATAAGTTTATCGGAATATAATTTTCAGAGTGTTGAGCATGATTTTCAGATCCAGTGCAAATGACCAATGTTCAATATACCAAATATCATATTCTACTCTTTTTTTCATTTTATCCAATTTTTCCGTTTCTCCACGCAGGTTGTGTATCTGCGCCCAACCGGTTATTCCCGGTTTCACCAGCAATCTCTTGTTATAGTCAGGAATGATGCCGCAATATTGTTCCGTGTGTATCAGCATATGGGGCCGGGGACCTACTATCGACATATCTCCAATAAGCACGTTCCAAAACTGGGGTAATTCATCAATGCTGGTGGTGCGTAGAAAACGTCCGAGTGGAGTGATGCGGGGATCGTCATGATATGCTTGCTGTGTATCAGATTCTCCATTGGGTAGCATGGAACGGAATTTATAACAGACAAATACTTTTCCGTATTGTCCGTTCCGTTTTTGAGAAAATATAATCTTGCCTGGCATCTTTATCTTAATACAACATCCTATGAGGATATATGCCCATGGATATATTAATAATAGGACTATTGAAGCGAACACAATATCAAATGTTCGTTTAAAGATTCGATTGTATTTCCGTTGTAGTGGAAAATGATATGATAGGTAATGCATATTCGTATAAAATGTTACAATTCTTTTGATTAATAAAACGGTAAATTTTATTCTATATTGCTTTACTTATCAAAGAATCATAAATTTCTTTAGTCTGCCGGGCAATATGGTGCCAGTCATACGATGAAAGATCATAAGTAATCCGTTCTGCCTGAATACTTTCTAGTTTCTTTTCTAATGTTTGTTGCAAGCTGGTAAGATTACCATTTTTGAAGTAACATTCATCCGGCAATCCTATTTCCTTGTTGGCAGGTATGTCGCTTGCAAGTATAGGGCATCCATAACTCATAGCTTCGAGCAATGCGATTGGCAATCCTTCGTGAGTAGACGGTAATACAAATATCCGGGCGTATGTGTATAATTGTGCTAATTTATCTCCTTTTATAAAGCCGGTCAGAATTATATTTTCCTCTCTTTGGCATATTGCCTTCAGTTTTTGGGCATATTCGTCCTGATGATCGGCGTCACCGGCTATTACTAACTTTACGGAGGACGGAGACAGTTCTTTGAATGCTTCAACCAGCTTGTCGAATCCTTTTTCTTTTACCAGACGGCCAACAGCCAAAACATAAGAGTGTTTGGTTAACCCCAGACTGTGAAGATAGCCTGTATCAGATATCCCGGCGCTTACATTGACTCCGTTATGTATTAAAGTGATATTGTTTTTCGATGGATACCGTTGCTGTATCATATTCCGTATATGCTCTGAAATCACAATCACATGGTTTGCATAGCGTACGCCGGCCTTTTCTCCCATCCGAAGTATCCATTTGGCAAATCCCCCCCATTTTTCTCGGTCATAATCCGGACCATGATGTGTTACTACCGCTTTCATTCCTAACATACGTACGATAGGGGTCATCAGAGCTGGGCCTACTGCATGAATGTGTACTATGTCCGCTCCCACTTTCCGGGCATACAATACAGCCAGAAACGTATGTAAGAAAGCTTCCAGATGCTTGTTTCGAGGCACTTTTATGTCTTTTATAGTAACTTGTTTATAGCTTTTTACAGTATGGTCTGCTGCATAGTCGGGACGGCGAACCACAATCACTTCATGTTGTTCATCTACGATTAAAGGATATAGCTCTTCGCAATGGGTCTCTACTCCTCCTTGTATGCCGGGAATACCTCTGGTACCTGTAACTACGATTTTCATGTTTATCTTGGAGACTAATGTATTAAAAAATTAAATATTTTGAATAACTTCTAGCCATCTTTGATAATACAGTTCGGCAGAAAAACGTTTACACGAATTTGATGATAGTTTTTGTCTTTCTATTGCTGAAGAATTTTCAAACATCTCCGTCAAAGACGATATCAATTCTGCTTCATTGGAAAACAAATGATTATCTGTATTACCTTCTAATAATTCAGGTATACCACCAATACGTCTTCCGCATACAGGAGTACCACAACACAATGATTCGATAACGCTGAGAGGATTATTCTCATAGCAAATAGAAGGCATTACTGAAAATTGCACTCTTTTCAATAATTTAATTATCTCTATAGCAGATAAATGTCCAAGAAACCATATCCGATCGGATGAGTATTTTTGTTTCAACTCATTTTCTAAAGGTCCGTTTCCTGCTATATATAGTTTATATGGTAATTTAGCTGCAACTTTTAAGAACTCATTTATTCCTTTCTCTTCTGAAAGGCGTCCTATATAGGCATAAGCGATTTCTTTCATTTCAGGATTCAATTCAGTTATGAATTTAGCTTTTTCATCATTAATAAAATTGCATATGACATGAAGTTTTTCAGCAGGATATCCTCCTTGTTTCATTTTCTGTGCGATAAAATTGCTGGGACAAATAAATGTATCTGTCCACTTGGATAGCTTTTTTTTATTCCAATATACTGCTTCTCCCCATGCAAGAAAACTTGCAGAAAGATTATTTTTCATGCATTTACGAAATATAACGTTCGCTTTGTTTGAAAAGCATGCTTCACAAGGTAGTTTTTTGTAAAGGCAGGAATACGTAGGACATATTAATTTGTAATCATGTATAGTCCATATTACTTTGATACCTCTCTCATATGAGAGTTTGGCGACAATAGGTGAAAGATAAGAATGTATATTATTTAAATGAACAATGTCCGGTTGAAACTCATCTAATATTTTTTTATAGTTTTCCTTTATTCCAACTCCAAAAACACGTAAAGCAGCTTTTAATCTTCCACTTATAGATGAATGAAAGAAGGAAACTTCTTCAGCGAAATACTTATCTTCATTTACATGAATATTTTGTGGATAACTCATTGAGAAGAAACGCACTTCATGTCCTTGTTTCTGAAGTATCTCCCCCAAATTTATGGAGTAAACTTCCGCCCCTCCACGCGCATAAAGAAATTTGCTGACTATAAGTATTTTAAATGGTTTCATAATTTGGCGCAATTAAATTTTTCATCGTTATAACTAAAGTACTTTTTTGTTATTAACAGAGAAGATATATCCCACATCTCACCCAGATTTGTTGGTTTGTTTTCTTTTTTGCGAAATATACTCTGTCCTAGCCCCTTCCAGACATAATGATTGGCTCCCATTATATCTAATAAAGTCGGATATACATCAATCTGCCCCAGCTTTTCTTGATAACTTAACGTACAAGGAGCATTTAATATTATCATGGCAATTTCTTGATCTTCAGGATACATATCTTCTCTATCTTCTGGAATGTTTTTATTCATTTCATTGTGGTCAGACACAATGGCTATGACAGAATTATCATACAAGTTAGCTTCCTTTAAGTTTTTAATGAATGATTCTAATTCTGAGTCACAATAATGAACGGCTTCTAAATAGTTTTTAATCTTTGCAGAATATTTGTTTGATCGAGAAATAGGAGTAGCAGGAACAATGGGCTTATCGTAAGGCTGATGCATAGATATTGTTACCAATTGAGCATAAAAAGGTTGTTTTACTTTTTCTAATGTACTACTTGCCAATTGAAACATATCTCCATCTTGGGCTACATCAGAACCGTGGTGAGGCATATTATTACGATCATAAATTTTTTTAAAGCCATAGCTGTAAGCAGTTACTTTTTGATTCCAGAATTTGGCATCATCACAAATAAATTCTATAGTTGTATAATTGTTCAATGCTTTGGCAAGCGAAGGATAGATTGCTTTTCCATACCGCATGGCAACTGCACCTTTTTTTAATGGAAGAATCCCTGTATTATATATAAAATGAGCATCACTGGAACGTCCATCTTTCACTTGAGGTTGCATTTTTAAAGCAACGATACTATTACTTTGACAACAGAGTTGATTTAAGAAAGGCGTTACTTCTATATTGTCAATTTTAAAGTTTATTACCCAAGAATTCAATGACTCAACAATAATAAGAATTAGGTTTTTTCTTTCAGACACAGAATAGTTATTATCGGTATAATGATTACCATACTTATCAAGATAATTTTCTATTTTTGCAATTTCCAGTTTTGTTGGTTCTTGAGCTTCCCATGTGGTTTCGATGATTGAATATATTCCTAAAGCAATCAGACCATTCATGCTGAAATAATATGCATAGCCATTAGAGTTGGTATATCTTTCCCAAACGCTGTCTACTTTTCCTTTGCCCTTCAAATAAAAGGCTGAACCATTAGCAATATGAACCAATGCTACAAATACGATAAGAGGAACTATATAGATGTATTTATTCTTACTTTTTATTGGCTTACTGTCATTTGGGTAAGGGAGCAAGTCGCTTATTAATAGTAAAATTATTGATATTATAATACTCCAATCAATAGCACGCATAGATGCTTTTATACTTTCTATAAGTAAAGGAGATATATTGGAAAACAAAAGAAATGAAGAAAATGGCATAAGATCATTGTAAGTGCGGAAGTACCATAGTTGTGACAACGTCCAAATCATGAATAAAATAATAACTATCCAAATGAAACGGCGATATTTTATTGGTAAAATCCAATAAGGTAACAAAAGTATTATCGCATCGGCAAGCGAACGTAACCCATATGTAAGAATTTTATTGTTGCTGTCATATTTTAATATAGTTTCATGGCGTAACACAAAAAAGTGAAACACTATGACTGCTATGGCCAACAAAAAGAAACATAATCTCGGGTGTCTATTTAATATGCTTTTTATGGATACATTCATTATATAAACTGATATATTGTTTTACAATTGAGTTAGAATCAAAATTGGCGGTTACATATTGCCTTGCTTTATCAGCAAGTAGCAGGGCTTCTTCATAATGTTCAATGATATGATGTAGCATTTGGGCAAGAGCATCCACATCATTATGTTTGAAGTAATAGCCATGTGTACCTCTGTCTGTTAGTTCTAACAGAGCAGGCAGGTCAGATACAAGTACAGGGATTCCGGCGGCCATTCCTTCGGTAACTGTTAGTCCGAACCCTTCACTTAGTGATGGTTGCACCAGTAGATGATAATCACACAAATGACAATATATCCATTCTACATCACAATTACCTAAAAAGTTTACTTGTTCCTCTAATCCAAATCTACGGGTTACTTCTTTCAGATAATTATAGGAACTGCCGTCGCCTATAAAATCAATAGTAATATGAGAAGCTGATAATTGATGTAAAGCTTCTAACAATAAATGTTGTCCTTTAATATTGTGCTCTAATCTGCCAACTTGTACGATACGAAAATTCAGTTTATTATCAAGTGCTTTTTTCTTTATCTGCCGAATTTCAGATGTCAGAATCCCATTATATATTACTTCCGGTTTACAAAGTCCTCTTTTTTCAGTATTGTCAGCTACTGCTTTAGAAATCGCTACTGTTTTATTGTATAGTTTGTATCCTTTCAATGGTAAATCTGTTGCATGAATAGTCAATATAGTGTAGTAAAGATGCCGGATTGGTATATAAAGGATAGCATCAGAATCATGTATGTGAAAAATATCCGGATGGAATTTGAAAATATTCCAGTTCAATTGAAATACATCCAATATATTACGGCTTGCCTTTTTCCGGTTGATAAAGAACAATTGTATATTACTGTCTAACTCACTTAGTAATTTTGATGAATATAGATTATTGATAATACACAATCCTACCTGATTACTTTTTGCCTGATAATTGGCAAGAGTAATCACCATGCGTTCAGCACCACCTACATTTAATGAATATATCAGATGCAAAATCCTCATTTTCTGAACTTATATTTTATGTGAGAATGAATAATAATAAATATACGCATCAAGCATCCCAGTCTTAGTATTTTAAATATTTGCAATAAACGACTTTGGGGTATTAGTCTGTCATTGCTATAATCACTGACTGCTATTGCCAGAAAACGATATTTTCTGATGCGTTCCTGAATTTGTCCTAATGCCCCCGCTGCCATATAATCATTGTAAAACTCATATATAATATTTCGCAATGCTTTATATTCCAGATGTATGGCACGGGAATTGTTTAATCGGTACTGTAAGGATACAGAATCCTTTCTGTTCAGTTCCGTATAAACAATTATTTGGTTAGTGAATAATTGCTCTTTTGAATAACGATGTAGTCTTAGAAAATTAGTTTCTTCATAAATACGCAATTCTTCATTAAAAGGGAATTTCTGTAGCATTTCACGCTTCATAACGTGAACAAAGTCACCCCCAACCTCTCCTCTCAACCAGTCGAAATATGTTATTACGGTCTGTTTCTGCTCTAACAAATGATATGTTTCATAAAAAGGCATACGTCCATTTGTTGCAAACAAATAATGAAGATAAGCCGGAGTTTCCTTTATAGTATTCTGAATGTAATTAATTGCATTTTCAGCAAGGTAATCATCGCTATCCAAAAACAAAACATAATCTCCGGTACATTTCCGTATGGCAGCATTGCGTGCTGCACTTACTCCGGCATTACGTTCGTATGTCAAAACGTGGATATGAGGATACTTATCGGCATACTGCTGTATTATAGATAACGTAGCATCAGTAGAACCATCATTTACAATCCAATGTTCCGTTTCTTCAGCTTGGGCCGTTATGCTTTCTATGCATCTGTGAATGCAGTCTTCCCTGTTGTAGACTGGTGTAATAATACTAATCTTCATATTTGCATTTTATTTTTTTCAATAGTAAAAGGGTACATCCTGATAGCATTATCGATTTTACAATTTCCATTGAAACATCTGCCATAGCATAACCGTTTACTCCATTTTTTTCAATCAGGCAATAATATAAAGCACATGTAATGATGTTACAAGGTATCATAAGGAGTGTATATACTTTTATTTTACGCATAACGAACAACATTCTCGTCGACACGGCAATAATAATGGAAAACGGGATACTGACAATAAGAACACCCAGAACTTCAATAAAGACTTCTATATTTTCAGAAGTCATAGCTCCGTTGCCAAAGCATATTTCGACGATGGGTCTTCGAAGAATAAAAAATAAGATAGCGCCAACCACGCTTAAGAGTATTGCTTTTCCTCCAACTTCCATATAAATATGTTTCATTTCCCGTCCGAGATGTTTGGAATATAATTCACTTAATTTTATTTGTAAAACAGCAAAAAGCTGAACGAGCAAAATCATTGGAGCCTGCAACAGCTTGTTGGCATAAGTGATCACGGTGATTGTTCCCGGATAGAACATAGAAAGAAGATACATAGGAAACATGGTTGTAAATGCCATTGCTGAATCGTTTACAAGTTTGACACATATATCACTGAAACTGTTTTTCAGATATACAAATGAAAAACACGAATAGCTCCATGACAAATTGCGTTTTATAAAGATAGCCAGCCATGCAAAGTTTATTATAGTTGCAATACTGAAACCAACTGCCAGTGCTAAAACTCCGAGCAAAGAATGAAATAAGATAATAAAAAGAATAATGAATACATTATTGATTACCGTAATAATCTGTGGAAAAACAAAGTACTTATAAGATGCCAGTATTTCTACATATACGATACTGATAATATAAGGTATAGAAGCTGGCAGCAATATATATAATAACGGTAGATGTACCTCAATATCTTGTGCCGAAAAATTAGAAAGCAATAACAGACATTCCTTTCCGTTCAGCAGTATAATGCTTATTGTGAGAATGGCGACAGATATGACAGTATATAAGAAAGCATTCAAATATGCATTCTCCGTATGAAATGAATTCTGGTTTCTTAATAACATGGAACGGGGTATCAGTACGGAAGAAACGATACTCTGAAGAATCTCGCAAGCAGCAATAATACTACCAAACATATAGAAATAGATATCTGTTCCTGTTCCAGCCCCCAGATAATAAGCTATCAGGAAGTTCTGGAAAAAAGCGATGAATTTTACTACAACGCTTAATCCCGCAGAGTATATAGCTCCATTTTTATATGATTCTATCTTGGCTTTCATGAACAGATGGCATGGGATTTAGCATATCTTTATTTGCCAGCAAAATACCCCCCAAAGACAATCCTAATAATAAGAGCCCATGAGGAAGGTTTAAACCGGCAAATCCTCCAATTCCGAAGATGGAGATACAAACGAGGGTTACAAGATACCAATTGCTATACTTATATTTCCTAATAAGAAAATAGATTGCAATATAGAATAAATGTTGTATTACGAAACCAACAAGTCCCGTGTCAAGTATAGTCTGAACCTGGGTAACTTCAACTAAGGCTGCAACTTCTTCGGCAGCTGACTGGTCGGAATAAAATTCATTCTGGATAATATATTTATCATTGGTTGTCAAGTCATCATGAAGAAATCCGAACCCAAACATCAGTTTCTGTGTGGAAGTGAGTAATTCTATTTTAGGAATGATCTGTGCACCTCTGTCAGAACCGAATTCAGCCAGATTTTCCATGTCGCTCATAGCATCTTCTACAGAACGATAAGATGCAAAGGAAGTGAACTGACCTACCAGGTGCTGAACACGTAATGCTCCATTCATTTGTCCGTCTAATACATATCCGGCGACCAGCATCACAAATCCGATTATCAAATATATGATTTTCTTCTTCCATGTACCATAAAAGCAGAAGATGGTTATCAAGACTCCTCCTATGACACTGAATGTCTTTGTACAAACGAGTCCTAACGCCATTATTAAAATGTATTTTGCGGAAGTCCTAAAGAGGTAAAGCATTGGAAATAATAAAAGTGCTATAAAATACATTCCCGGAGGATATTTCCTAATAAAATCCCCTAATAAGTTAACTTCCAAAGTTGAATAAGTCAAATCGCCCCATGTTGTGCGTGGCACTAAGATATGATTGCTTACTACCAATGAATCAATAATATAAAAACAACTGATAATCAATACGTAGATAAACAATTTGTTGAAAAATAACTTGATGTCAAAATCCTGCTTTCTGAACACCAGAAGCGGAAAAAGAAAATACAGGATATGCATATACAATCTTAGCCTTCTGGCCTGTATCATCAAAAATTCATCACTCAGCATGGCTACAAAAAACAAGAATAGGATATAAATAGAAACCGGTATCAGCAATCTCCTGATATTTTTATCCTTCCAATAAATAAAGAAACCGGCAAAATAGACTATAAACAATAAATCGTGTAATTTAAAAGGGAAAGTCAGGTTCTCATCATAGAAGCCGTATACTCCGAATAGAAGAGTGCTTTGCAACAGGAAATCATATTTATTGATAGTCCACGAAAAATATAAGATGATAAAGACCAATATATATGCAAAAGGAAATTCCAAACCCAAAAGAGACATGGATAATAAGAAAGAGACTGGAAGAACAAAGTCCCCCGGGCATAATTCTATCTGTTCTTTTTGCAATGCTTCCAATTTATCTTCAGTATTTCACTTTAACGTAGCAACCGGCTCCTATAATAGCTATTCCCATGGCAAAAGCTAACAACTTTAACGGGCGGGGACTGACAGGCTTGCTCAGGCTATAGGCTTTGTCTACAATTTCAGCTTTAGGTGTAGTAACAGCCATAGATAAAGCATTTTCTTCTTTCTTCTGTAATAAGAAGACAAATAGCTCTTGCTTAATCATTTGCTGGCGCTTGATATTGACAAATTCACGTTCTTGTGTAGGCATTCCCTTGATACGTGCCATGAAATAATCTCCTTGTTCCTGTAGGTTCTCTTTGGCATGGCTAAATCCGGATTTCAAGCTACGGATAGTTGCCAGCATATTATCGTGCATGGCATCTATCTGTTCTATCATAATATCGAGAGTTGGTGTGTTTCCTTGAGTAGTTTTTAATAACTTCAAACGTTCCAATAACGCTTCATTATACTTTTGGAGTCCTTCCAATACTGTACGGTCACTAAGACCAATATTTAGCGGAACCAGTGAGAAACGATTTTCAGGTTTCAGTAAAAACTGCTCCACCAATTCTATGACAGTATATTGGGTTTCTGCTTCAATCAGCCTTTCTTTAAAGTCTGTACTTTTATCCAATATTATTTTAGCTTCCGCCTCAATATCAGTCAGTGAATTCTCTTTTTTGTAGGCTTCCACTTCTTTTTCAATTTCTACCAGTTCTTTTGAAATAACACGAATCCGCTCATCCAGAAAAAGCTCCATACTGCCTGCCAGAACATTCCTGCGCTCTTTATCTGATGTATTGTATGAAGCTATCAGCTCATTCAGAATATCTTTTCCTTTTTTGATATTCATTTCTTTCATTTGCATATTTATAATATCCGCTTTCTTGGTAGCCATATCCACCTCTACCTTTTTTTGCAACATTTCAGCAGCATAGTCATAGCCGGTAATGGAAACCTTTACACTAATTTCTTTCTGAGGATTATAATATCGGGTAGTGTCTATCCTGAAATCTCCATACGACGTTTTCAGAATAAAAGGCAATGACGAAGTCTGCTCATGTAGTTTTTTTAAACCTTTTGACATTTTTACTTTCACGCTTTTACAAGAACCTTGTATCTTGAATTTCAGAGTAGTATTCAGAGTATCTGCAATGTCATTCAGAGGCATCACGGTTACAGGACTGTTTGTATAATAAGGAGTTGAGAACAGCCATGAGGCAGTACTATACTCCTCATTGAGTTGTAAATCCTTCACCACCCGGCGAAACATAGAGAAAGAACGAATCAGTTCCATCTCATTATGAATACTTGTACTTCCGCCTACTATGTCACTCAAGGAAAAGCCCTTTACCATTGATTGCATCTGACTCACTGCATGCTTACATACCATTCCAACTCGCTGTCAATTCCAT
>USSR01000172.1 GCA_900557355.1 uncultured Bacteroides sp. | reverse complement strand
AGATATGGAAGTTAGGAAAAGGGGCCAGATAATTATCAAAATTGATACCATAATCCCATACGAAAATATTATTGGTTATTTTAGACCATCCCTCCATGGCTTTCACAAATTCCTTTCCCGAAGCATTCTCCGTCAAGGTTACTTCACGATCGCAGTCAATATCACACAACATAATATTCACATTCGGCAAAGGCTTCACATGCTTTGGAGGATTCATTGTATACAGATAAGCCAATGTAGAAAACTCCCTATCCGGAAAACGAGCAGCCAACTTATTCAGAAAAGTAATCACACTTCCCGATAGTGCCCCTTCATAATCATCAATAGCCTTACAAGCATCACAGGTGCAATTCGTATAATTACCATCATTCTGACTGACGGACATGATATGTTTATCGGGGTTAGCTTTGAAAATAGAATCAACACGTTGAGCTACAATCTCAAAAACTTCCGGATTACTCAAACACCACTGACTTGCTTTCCCCGGATGGCGCTTTCCTTTGAAATAAGAATAATATTCCGGATGTTCTTTCCCATAAACAGATGAAGGCAGAAGCTTATCAAAGGTATGTACCCAATAACCGGCAGCAAACACTTCGTTGGGTTCCTCTAAACGATTCCACCACTTATAAATAGAATCTGTACGGATGGCATAACATTGCGTCTGACGATAACGAAAGGCCGGGTTTTCGACTTTATTAATTAAAGGCAAAATCACCGTCTTTTGAGGAGTAAAAGAGTATTCATTCTCTCCCCAATAATCAACTCCCAGATATTGTTCCAACAAAGTGACAACTCCATATACAACTCCTTTTTCTTTTCCTGATATTCTTAAAATACCATCTTGAGTAGAGATAGAGAAACCATCTTCCGTCACTGTTTGCGGAGTTTGACCGCCAATCAGTATATCTCCTTTCCGAGGCGTTTTATCATTTTCAATTGGAAGCTTGCTTTTCGAAATATGATAGAGAAAATGTTGTAAGAGTTGCGCTGATGTCTTAGTATCTGGCATCTTGTCCTGCACAATGATACGAGCATTACTCTTTCCATCTTTTACTAGTGTTACTTGTGCTGAAACGGCACCACACACCACCAGCAAAACAGATAATAACCAATGTTTCATGTTTGTTAGAATTTAAGTTTATACGAGCATTTATTATAATACAGTTCAGGAGAATGAAGTTCTAAAAAATTATGAATACTTTAACATATAAAGAAAAAGGATATGCCACAATGGACATATCCTTCTCTTTCATATAAATTATTTGTCTAGCACATTTTATTTATCAAATCTGATATTATGTTCCCACTTCTGAAGAGCTCCATTAGAAGTTGCATCATGCCCATTTCCTGTTGCATCTCTAAAGGCAGTACCTTCTCCTTCATCCATTGGCCAGAGGGCAATCAAATTTGGATTCTTTGGATTAACTTCAAAGTACATATTGTTTGCAATTTCCGATTCAGTACGAGCAACTTTCCAAAAGCGAACCTGACTCATAGTACAGTTATTTTGGAAATAGCTACCACTATCAACTATCTTCATATAATCAATACGTACATTTCCACCTTTTGGTGCAGGAGGATCGAAGAATGTTTCTTGTTTTCCGTTTTTATAAATGGTGAGTGTTGTTCCGTTGTAAACGAAAGCCCAATGATACCATGTATTTACCTCCAAATCACTGGCAGTTTGTTTCTGCCCTCCTAAAGTTTTTATCTGCAGATAATTATAAGGTTTATTGGCATCTCCAAAACGAATATAAATTTCATGGTCACCACTACCCGAAGTGAAAATAGCCTGATTATTCTTTTTGTAGCCATCCATACGTACCCATGCTTCCAATGTCCATGCATCTACCGTAATTCCCCAGTCTGTTGCCGGCAAGGTCGATACATTTCCGGCATTACCACGCAATACAGGAGCAGAAACATTCAAAGGTTTAGCCAATACATAAATGAATTTGCTTTGAGCTTTTGATTTCGTAACATCACCTTTGATAACATTTCCCAATGCAAGGGGAATAGCATAAGTAATACCATTCGTTGCAAAATCATTCACATGAAGCCGATAATTGGCACTAATTTCACCTGCCGGAATCGTAACCGTAGCATTCTGTGGAAGCATGTTTGCAGGCAGAACTTCATATTCTGTACCACTGATCGTATTGTATTCGGTCAGTAATTCGGGAACAAATTGAATTTCAACCTCTACATCTTCCGTAACCTTTTGAGCTAAACGTACCACAACATTAATGTCTGCACCATCATCCATAGTGATAGTAGCAGCAGTGGCTATATCAGCTGCATCTGTTATATAAAGACTGTTTGTCTGCGCCTTGTATTCAGCATTTTCACATCCCATAAAAAAGACTGTTGAGAATGCGATCATAAGACTTGATAAATAGATATATTTCATAATTTTCATTCTTATAAAATTCGTTTAACCATTATTCTTCATTCGCAGTAGCATTCATACGGCTATAGAAATTCTTGTATATGTTCGTAATGCCTTGACGCAGAAAATAGTATTCCGGTGAACCATCATAATCACCCTTACCCTGTGCATAATCAAAGCCTACACGATAAAGCCCGCATCCACCAATCAACTGATCTATTTCATACGATTTTCCACCGGTGGTATACGTTGTTTTATATACATAATTTGACATGCCGAGGAACCCTCCCCCTGTATTTGCATACGATTCAAAGTTTTCAGTGGCTATGGTTCTACGAACGATTTCATCCGGAGTAATAATTCCCTGCTGAATCCAATCGCTCATATCGTCAAGAACCCCTTTCATTCTGTAGTCTGCCATTCCACCATAAGCCTGCAATACAAAATAATCTACATAATATGACAGCCATTCCTTATCCATACCTGTTCGAATACCGACCTCACCGTCAATCAAGAAGAGAAGGCGTTTTTCCGGCATAGCGCGATCTCCACGATCACGGTTGGGATCCATTGCTCCATGTCCAAACCAGTAGGAAAGTTCCTCTACAAATATAGTTCTCTGAACTTTATTTGACCAGAGCGGACCTACTCCCATTCCACCACCAGGTTCATAATCCCAGTCATAACCATCATATCCACATTCAAGGCAAGCCTTGTAAATATCCTCAGCATAGGCTTTGATTGCAGGTCTCACTTTTTCCGGATCACTACTGGTTCCGGCTTCGTGATAAATTTCTTTATCAGGAAGATCATCACCAATGTTTTGAGAAAAGAGAGTAACGACAACCTTTGTTCCTTTCACTTTTTGCACATATTCCATATCAGCTTTTCGTTCCGGAGTTAAATCAAATTTAGGATGACCACCCCAGTTGGACGCAATGGTGATAGAATCAGGCAAACCTCTTAAGCTATTTTCACCTGTAGGAGAAGTCCCTGTCCAGTTGTCGAACCATACAAACACTTGCGGAAGTCCCGGTGTCTCTTTCCATTCACGCAAAGCAGCATAATATTCATCTGTTTTAGTTGTTTGATTCAAATCTATGTCATTAATAGATTCCACATCCGTACATCCAACAAAGAATGTCGCAGCAAATGCAAATCCTAACATTTTCTTTATATGTTTCATATTCTATGTTTTATCAGGTTAAAAATCAGTTCTTTTTCGCCCACCATAAATCTGTAGACCCGGTGTCCGGACCACCTAACATAGTTGCAATAGCAGCTTCTACATTGGCAGAGTTACTGGATTTTTCTGTTGTAGGATATGGCAAGCGGCGTACCATGCGTTTGCTATCAATATCACCGATATAACCGGCAGAACTTAGATTGTCACGTGCAGTAAACAATTCGGGATAGCCGGTACGACGATAATCACACCAAGCTTCGATTCCCATCGGATAGTTGGCAATCCATTTTTGGGTAATAATCGCCTATTAGTTCCATCTCCCCATGCAACACTGGGCACGCTGGTAAATGAGATATTGTTCTTTGAATTCAATCGATCTGTGTAACCTTGTGGAACAACAGTGCTTGAAAGATAATCACCAATCTCTACACCATATTGACTCATTGACATTTGAATACCTTGTTCGTAATAGCTTTTGGCCGCTGCGTCTCCACCAGCAATCCATCCCTGCAGAGCAGCTTTAGCTTTCAAGAAATAAGTCTCCGCTGCATAGAAAACAGGCATAGGGGAATCTGCTGTAAAAGCAGGTTTAGAATATCTTGCTGCGCTACCCTCTACGGCTTTGCTTGTATCACTAATACCCATACGTACTCCACGGTAGTCTCTGTATGAAGTCGCAGTATTCATATACTTACTGATGCGCGGATCACTATATCCGGTCATATATGCGGAAAGTGTTGCGTTAATAGCCAAGTCACCCCAGCCGGAAGCAATCTCAAATGGATTGTATGGCATAGCAGGGAAGAAAGCATTATCTCCATTAGACTCTATAACTCCTCCCTCAATTGCTTCAGCCATGATTTGTTTGGCATATTCCGTGTCCGCAGTATTAGAAGCGATACGTACTGCCATACGAAGTTTCAAAGAGTTGGCATACTTAATCCATTTGCTGAAATCACCATTGTATATGATATCATATTCAGCAACCGGAACCTCTTTTCCTGCATTCTCCTGCACAAAAGCAGAAAGTACCTCAATACTACGTGTCAAATCACTAATCATATTATGATAGAGTGTTTTTACGTCGTCATATGCTACTTGAAATTCTCCTTTTCCCATTTCAGAGTAAGGAATAGGTCCATAGATATCGGCTACGCGAATCATTACGCCTACTCTAAGAATAGACGCCCATGCATAGATGTATCCAGACCCTCCTGTTGACTCTTTGACTGTTTGAAGATTCGGATAAAATTCAGTAAACATATCTTTGTAAGGAACAGATACCCAGTCTGCACTGGGATTAAATGTTCCGAAATTAGTGCCATTCCAGGGAGCAGTTGTAGCAAAATAACCTCCATATTGCCCCACCATTTGTTCGGTGTGCTGGCTGTTATTTTCCTGACAGGCATTCAATAAGCGAGTCATAGCCACAAACAATGTACCTACCCGCTCGGTTGGAGTCATATTTTCGGGATACAAGTCCGTTGGATGCGTGTTTAATTCGTCAAAGTTCCCGGTACACGAAGTGAACAGCAGAGTAGTTGTAAAAGCTGCTGCGCTTACTGTTTTGATTATATTGAATCTTTTCATTATTCGTTCCTTTATTAGAATTGTACTTTTACACTAAATCCCATGTTTCTCAAGCTAGGTTGCATGAAGTAATCCACACCAGTATAGAAAGTGCTGGAAGATGATGCAACCAATTCCGGATCAAACGGTGCTTTACAATAGATCATAGCCAGATTGTTTCCAATTAAACCTAATGTCACATCAGCAATGTTATACAGCCATTTCTTAGGAAGCGTATATTCGAGGCTGACTTCCTGCAGGCGGATATTCGTTGCATTGTAAACATAGTGATCTCCCTCACCGGTACCAGCTGCTACTATACCCAGATAGTCTTTAGCAGACACATTTCTGTCGTTGATTGTTACTCCTCCAGTTTGGCGAAGTTGTGCGCTATATTCTGAAACGCCACAACGATCAAGGAATGCCTGCGTATTAGATACAACTAAACCACCAAAACGACCACTTAACAATACATTCAAACGTACTCCTTTATAAGTGAATGAATTTCTCCATCCTAAATTAACTTTCGGAAGCAGTGAGCCAATTTTCTTGTATTCAGTTTCTACCATGCTTGGCAAACCTGTTTTAGCATCCAGATAGATATAACCGTTGTTGTCGCGTTTGAAATCACGGTTGATGTATAAATCTCCCATAGAACCGCCTTCTGTCAGACGTACTACTGGTGAAGTTGAACCTCCTAATCTGGCTTTATCCACATAAGGCATTTCAATGGGTTCACCAGTTATTCTGTTGGTTACACCATCTGCGAGTCTTTTAATCTTATTCTTGTTATAAGTAAAAGTAAAGTTAGTAGACCAGCCGAAATCACGCCATTCATTATTATATCCTAAAGCCATTTCGATACCTTGATTCTGTACATAGGCGATCAAATTACTCCGCAGAATATTCGTGAAAATTGGGAAAATATGGGATTTTCATCCGAAAAAGAAGCTGTGAATGATTTTTGGGGATGGCCTTCCGATGAATCAAATAAGGAAGCAATAGAAGCATCCATTCGCAAATATGCAAGCGCCATTGCCGATACAGTAAACAAATATGGTTACGACGGCTTTGATATCGATTATGAACCTAATTTTGGCAACCCCGGTAATATCGTAGACGAAGACGATAGAATGTTTGCATTTGTTGATGAACTAGGCAAATATTTCGGTCCGAAATCAGGAACTGGTAAATTATTAGTTATCGATGGCGAACCACAGAGCATAACAGGTAGACCTGAAGTCGGGTTATATTTTGACTATTTTATCATTCAGGCTTACAATAATAGTAGTCCTGGCAGTGATTCTAAACTCGATAAACGTCTTATCACAGGCGGCGTAGCAGGTGCAGGACTTGTTCAGACGTATAGCAGTGTCATGTCTGAAGAACAAATCACGAAGATGACCATCATGACCGAGAATTTCGAGGCTACCGATGCTGCTATGGACGGTGGATATGATTACACTGATCGTTATGGTAACAAAATGAAATCTCTCGAAGGAATGGCACGCTGGCAACCAAGTAACGGATTCCGTAAAGGTGGTGCAGGAACCTATCATATGGAAGCAGAGTATGGAACTTCACCAGAATATAAAAATATACGCCGTGCTATTCAAATTATGAACCCGTCATCACATTCATTACTTAAAAATTAATGTAAACTATGAAACGTATGAATTATATAAGAACTTTATACTTCTCTGCAATTATAGCAGGCTTAGGAAGTATGGTAAGTTGCGGAGATGCGAAATATGATGCTTTAGACACACATGCTTATATTGAAGAAGCACTTTCAAGTACAAGCCAAAAAGTAACTGTACAAGCCTCTGGCGAAAGTTTTACTACTCTAAATGTGCATCTTAGCAATCTTTCTTCTACAGACAACCATTATAAGTTGGTCACGGACCAATCTGTATTGGATGCCTATAACCACATTAATGGAACCGGATATATAATGTTGCCCGAAGGATATTATACACTACCGGAAACTATTACAGTGAAAGCCGGACAGTATGCCACTGATGCCCTCTCTATTGCCTTGAAAGCTTTTAGTCAGGAAATGATGAAGTCAGGAGAATCATATGCGCTGCCTGTAAAACTTGTATTGCAGGATGGAAGCATTTCACCAATGGCAAATACCGGAACTTTTGTTATTTTAGCTGAAAGTATTATTGAGTTTTCAGCCCCGATGTTTACCGGTTCTGCTAATTTAACTTCTAATAAATATGCAGAATCATCTGAAACGTATGCACAATATACGATAGAGGTTCGTTTTCAAGTAAGTAATATGAATAATCGAAATCGTGCTATTTTTAGTAATGGTAACGGTGATGCCCTGAATAATATCTTGTTGCGTTTTGAAGACCCGCAGTCTGATAATGAAAATTTCAAGGCTCATTCATTAGTACAAGTTGTGGGCCGTAATAGTCTTTATTTGAATCCAAGCAATTCTTTTAAGCCTAATGAATGGCAACATCTAGCTCTAGTATGCGACGGTTCATCTTACCGTCTTTATATTAACGGAATAGATTCAGGTGTCTTGAGTATTCCATCGGGACCCACTATTTTTTCCAGTATAAGTTGGTTTTCTGCCGATACATGGTGGAGTGGTTGTAAGATTTTGATGAGCGAAGCACGTATTTGGTCTGTAGTTCGTTCCGCTTCTCAAATTCAAAATAACATGACTCAAGTTAGCCCAAAATCTGTGGGTTTGGAAGCCTATTGGCGATTCAATGAAGGACAAGGCAATGTATTCGAAGATGCAACCGGCAAAGGCCATACTTTGACTACTTCTGCTACTCCTACCTGGATTGACGGTATTTTATCTACAGATAAATCTACCGAATGGAAATAGTAATAATTTAATCGTATGTACATATGAAAAATATATTTCAATCACTATCAATAGCAACTCTACTCGGCTTGTTTGTCCCGTTCATTTCGTCCTGTAGCGATGATGAAGAAGTTTTTAACGAGTGGAATGCTACGTATGTGTCTCTACAGAGAAATGACTATTTATCGGGGAATGTAAAAAAGTTCAATCTGACTCATGATGCGAATGGAATCGGAGGAGATGAAATTAAGATGGCTTTTACTGTAAAAACACAGAAAGCAGTCTCTACAGATATGGTTATCGCATTAAGTGCAAAAAGTGAAACAGAAGGGCTTGATGCAAGCCAGATCGTTTTAAGTTCCTCACAGGTTACTCTCAAAGAAGGACAGATGACTTCTGAAGAAATCACTGCGACGGTTGATCCGACGATATTTGCCAGTATCATGGAAAAAACAAGTTTCTCTTTCAGTGTCTCAATCAGTAATGTAACTACCAATGATAAGAACACTGTTATTAGCAGTAGTTTAAGTACATTGCCTGTCATTATTAATAAAGCTGCCCATTGTAATCTAAAAAGCGGTATTCCTAGTAATAGCCAACTTATCAGTAATCGTGCCGGCTGGATTATTAATGTAGAAGAAGGAGTAGAAGGCGCACCCAATAATTTAATCGATGGCAAGACTGGAACTGACGTTGCTCTAAATAATAAAGGATTCTGGTTTACTGTTGATTTAGGAGAAGCTAAGGTTTTAACAGGTATCAAAACGAATCATTGGGCCAATGCATATGCTCCTAGAGAAGTGGAAATATTACAGTCTGAAAATGGTACGACATGGAAATCATTGAGTTCATTAGCAATCTCCGGTGGTACACAGAATATTACGTTCATTTCTCCTATTACTACGCGATATCTGAAATATCAGATTATTACTATCTCTACAAACGGTCGTACGGATGTTACAGTATTTAATGTTTACGAACCCAAAAGTGAGTAAGTATTTATGAATAGATAACTATAAAAATATAGAATAGAGGCTATCAAACAGGCCTTAAGTTCATAAAATCACCCTCATTACAATGAACTGCACCCCAAAAGTTGAACACAAAACTTAAGGAGTGCAGTTCAGTTATGTAGTGAGGGTGATTTCTCGTTTTAAAGACTATCTAATCAAATCCCATTCCAATCAGTTTGCCACTACATATATGTGAAATGCCCCCAGAAAGTTATGTATCTAACTTTTGGGAGCACTTCACATCTTTATATAACGAACAAACCTTAATCTGTCAAGATCTAATTAGACAGCCTTTTAGAAACACTAACCTATCTCTTATTTCTTCATCACTCGGACAGTCCGTCCGTCTTTCTTATAAGAGAAATGATTGGTATGCATTAATACATTCAGTATCTCATCAGCAGTGCTATCAGTAGAGAATTCACCGGTAAACCGTTCTGATTTCAATGCTTCATCCTTATAGATAAATTTGATGTCGTACAACTTCTCCATAATATTGGTTATTTCCAATAAAGACTGTTGCTTAAATTCCAACTTGCCATTAATCCAGAGAAGCACATCTGTAGGTTGGTTATATTCAATTAACTCTGCTTGATAAGTATCCGTATTTACATTCAATGTCTGTCCCGGTTTCAACAAATAACCATTCTCTTCCGTTCGCGGAGAATCTACCCGTACCAGTCCTTGAAGCAAGGTAGTCACTACCCTATTCTCATCTTGGCGTGCACGCACATTAAATTTCGTACCAAGCACACAAGTCTTGATTTGCTTACTATTTACTATAAATGGAGCATGTTTATCATGAGACACTTCAAAATAGGCTTCACCCGACAAATCGATTTGACGATCCGAACTCCATAAAGAATTATGATAAACTATTTTTGAAGATGCATTCAGCCATACCTTACTACCATCCGGCAACACAGTCTGCGCTCTCTGTCCGGCAGCAGTTATCACCTCATAATCCGAAAGCTTATTAGAAAGTAATCCCCAGGCAATTCCACCGGCAAAAACGAGTCCGGTAAGAAAAGCAGCCGCCACAGTAGCATAACGTCCCCAACGGATTGAAATACTTTTCCGCTTAGCCTTTTTCTCCTTTTCTCTGATAGCTGATTTAAATTGATCCAATGACGCCTCTGTATCTACAGTATTCATCACCGCTATACGCTCACCTACAAAGAGAGTGTAATAAAGTTGCTCCAAAGTTTTCCGGTTTTCCGGCCCTTCCTCGCACCAAGCTTCCACCCGAGCAGCTTCTTCATCATTACATTCACCTTGCAGGTAATTCACCAAGATAGTTTCATCCATGCTCTTTTATCTTTTTACAAAAAAAACTATAATACCTTTGTAGTAATACAGTTGTGAGCACAAATATACTAAAGAGAAAAAGAAAAAAATATTTTTTCTCGCATTTTTATTTCATTTATCTACTTCTTTCATTATTTTTGTCTTACATAAATTAAAAGAGAATGTCACAATCTCCGATATATTTGGATATTAATAATAATAAGTCCGTTATCACTGCCCTAAAAGCAGGAGAAGAAAAAGTTTTTGACGTCGTCTACAGACATTATTTCCGTAGGCTATGTGCTTTTTGTTCCCAGTATGTAGGTGAGCAGGAAGAAATAGAGGAGATTGTACAAGAAACGATGATGTGGCTGTGGGAAAATCGTTGCACTCTTATGGAAGATCTGACACTCAAAACACTTCTTTTTACGATTGTCAAGAACAAAGCCCTCAACCGTCTTTCCCATTTTGAGATTAAACGAAAAGTACATCAGGAAATCGTTGATAAATATGATAGTGAGCTCAATAACCCGGACTTCTATTTGAGTGATGAGCTTTTCTGTCTATATGAAGAAGCATTAAAAAGACTTCCGAAAGAATATCTCGAAGCCTTT
>USSR01000171.1 GCA_900557355.1 uncultured Bacteroides sp. | reverse complement strand
AAAACCCCCTGCCACTTTGTACCCATAGAAGTAGCCGATAGGATATCCTTCAGATACACGAGAAACGCCATTAATTATTGAATAATCCTTGCTTATCAATGATACAACTTCATTATCAATAGTCGTTAGATTGGCTGAAACACCATAACGCCAGTTTTCACCGATTTTATCGCTCCAGGATGCTGCCAACTCAAAACCACGGTTACGAATCTCTCCTGTATTCTGCAATGCAGGAACCGTACCTGAAAGACCGGGAACACTTGTCAGCAAGTCTTTGGTTGTCTTATTGTAATAAACAGGAGAAATCTGCATGCGACCATCCAACAGATGCATATCAAAACCAACTTCCCATGAATAGTTACGCTCCCAACCCAATGTCTGTGAAATCAGTTTATCCGGTCCCTTACCTGCAATAACATTATCACCAAAGACAGCAGAACCTGAACTTGTAATATTAGGATAGGCCGGATAGCGGGAACCTCCTGTATTCTGGCTTCCCAAAACACCCCATGAGCCTTTCAGCTTCAGATAATCGATTACATTCTGTTTCTTCATGAATGCCTCTTCACTCATAACCCAACCGGCACCGAATGAATAAAAATTATCCCATGTATTTCCTGTTCTCTTAAATACGGAAGAACCGTCACGACGATAAGAAGCATTCAGCAAATAACGATTTTTATAGTTATACAATGCACGGAACAGATAGGACATTGTAAACCGTTTGTATTGGGATCCACCATTAGTAGCTGATGTAGCATCATCAATCATAGTAATCCACCACTTATCTATATCTTCGCCAATGGGAACACCATAACCCGGCAATTGGCTGCGACCACCCGATAAATCAGAATATTCATTATAATTCGTAGTAAGACCGGCAGTCAGAGTTAGACCATGATCACCAAACTGATTAATATAAGTCAATACATAATCGGACTGTGCAGCCATTGATGTAGACTTCGACTGACTGATACTTTCTTTATCCGTCAATCTTTCTTTACCACCTTCTACATCCGGGTTATACACATAAATAAGCGGAGAATAAGAACGTGACTGGCTGGAAGCATAATCCAAGGAGAAAGTAGCCTTAAAGGTTAAATTCTTCATCAAATCAAGTTCTCCGTAGATATTTCCTGCCATACGATAATTTGCAGATTTATTATGAGCACCTTTCAACACGGGTTCAATCATAGGATTCCAGACCTGAGCACGCTGAAAATCAGGAAGAGTATGTAAAAGTCCGCTTTCTGCATCATAAACAGGAGCAATCGGAGCTGCTTTCAAAGCAGAACCTACACCTTTTGCATCAGGATATAATGCACGTACACCGTTCACCTGGAAACCAAAACGTAAGAAGTCGGTTACTTTATGTTCACTATGCAAATTCACAGTAAACTTATTCAGCTTTTCACTCTTGATGGAACCTTCTTCCATTACATATCCCAAGCCCAGATAAAACTTACTTCTATCTCCCGAGGCTGTAATGCTAACCGTATTGTTAGTAAGGAAACCTGTTTGGAACATCTCATCCTGCCAGTCAGTATCTGCATTCCATACAGTATAATCGTACGGATCGCCACCCTGATTCATGCGTTGTTCATTATAAAGCATTTTGAACTGCTCTGCATTAGTCAGGCTAACGCGGTCTGTAACCTTTTTCCAACCCACCGAACCATTAATGCTGACCTGAGTCTTACCTTCTTTCGCTTTCTTAGTAGTAATGATAATAACACCATTAGCACCACGTACACCAAAAATAGCCAAGGAAGAAGGGTCTTTCAGGATTTCCATAGATTCAATATCCGCTGTATTCAGATAGTTGATGTTATCCGTAAACAGTCCGTCCACTACATACAAAGGAGTATAACCATTGATAGAGTTTGTACCGCGAACACGAATTTCCGGATCCTGCCCGGCACGTCCTGTATTGATAACCTGCACACCAGCGACCTTACCTTGAATAGAAGCCAAAGGATTGGTAGATGGTTTTGAAGCAATCTCGGCAGCTTTCACTGTTACAATAGAACCGGTCAAATCACGCTTCTTGGCGCTACCATAACCTACTACTACAACTTCTTCAATGAGCTGGCTATCCTCTTCCATCATAAGATTCACTGTAGAACGCCCATTAAGCGCCACTTCCTGTT
Organism: uncultured Bacteroides sp.; assembly: GCA_900557355.1. Lineage (GTDB taxonomy): Bacteria > Bacteroidota > Bacteroidia > Bacteroidales > Bacteroidaceae > Bacteroides. The sequence continues at coordinate 8,798 of USSR01000171.1, read as the reverse complement.
CCTTCATACCAATATAGCTGAATATCAAAGTGGCATTCGCCGGTACGCCAAGAATCTGGTATTTTCCGTCGATATCCGTAATAGTTCCCATATTCTCCTGTCCTTTTACCCGAACAGAAGCACCTATAACAGTTTCGCCTGTCTTATCTGTAACGACACCCGAAACTGTAATCTTGTTCTGCGCCATCGAAACGACAGCAAACAGCAACATCACACATGTAATTAATAGATTTCTTTTCATTTTGTATTGATTTAAAATTACTCTGCAAACGTATAGCAATAATTGATTTAAGTCAAAAAACAGGCTACCACAAGAGTACCACGCCTAAACATGGTACTACTTTATAACTACTACATGCTCGCAGAACTAATTAGTTATCAGATATTTATTTTTAATAAAGATTCTGTATTCCCTCTTTATCTATCTACTACCAGGCAGATGCTTATTGAAGCGAAAATAAGGCCTTATTCACATCACGGCTATCACCACCTATCATTACTTCAAAGTCACCCGGTTCGCACACAAAATCCAGATTGTAATTGTAGAACTTCAACATATCAGCTGTTAACTTGAAAGACACTTGTTTGGATTCACCGACTTTCAAGAAGATTTTTTCAAAGCCTTTCAGTTCTTTCACCGGACGTGTTACACTGCCTATAAGATCGCGGATATATAGCTGCACTACTTCCGAACCGTCATACTTACCTGTATTGGTTACCGTTACAGTTGCCATAATCTCTCCATTGATATTCATGGACGATTTATCCAATGTAATATCACTATAAGAGAAAGTAGTATAGCTCAAGCCATATCCAAACGGATAAAGCGGTTCGTTATCTACATCCAGATAATTGCTACGGAACTTCTGGAACCAGGCCCCTTGAGGCAAAGGACGACCGGTATTCTTATGGTTATAGAACAAAGGAATCTGTCCTACACTCTTCGGAAAAGTAGTAGTAAGTTTGCCACTCGGATTTACATTTCCAAACAGTACATCACCAATGGCAAGAGCAGCTTCACTACCACCAAACCACACATTCAGAATAGCAGGTACATTTTCCTGCTCCCAATTCAATACTAACGGACGACCAGTAAACAACACCAATACCACCGGTTTGCCGGTTTTCAACAATTCCTGCAAAAGTACACGTTGCGTATCCGGCATTTCGAGGTCTGTACGACAACTACTTTCACCGCTCATCTCGGAAGACTCACCCAAAGCAGCAACAATCACGTCAGACTTGGCAGCTACAGCAAGTGCCTCATCCAGCAGTTCCTTATCTGTACGATTGTCACGATGCAGGGTACGGCCAAACATAGTAGCACGTTCTTCGTATTCGGCATCACTCATCAGATTACTTCCTTTAGCCGTAAGAATTTTAGCCTTGCCTCCCACTACTTCTTTCAAGCCTTCAATCAAAGAAGGATATTTGTTCATCACAGCGGCCACACTCCACGTGCCCGGCATATTGCTACGGCTATCGGCCAAAGGACCTACTACAGCAATGGTACCTTTCTTTGCCAGAGGGAGTACACTATTCTCATTCTCCAAGAGAACAAAGCTTTCCGAAGCTGTCTTACGAACTATAGCGCGGTGTTCTTTTGTAAAGATTTGTTTTTTAGGACGGGTTATATCACAATATTTATAGGGATTATCAAAAAGCCCCAGCTTATACTTAGCTTCCAGAATACGGCGACAAGCAGCATCAACAGCCTTTACTGAAACTTTTCCTTCTTCCAGAGATTTTTTAAGTGTGCTTGTAAAAGCATCGCTCACCATATCCATATCGACACCTGCATTCAGAGCCAGGGCTGCAACCGTTTGTGTATCACCCATACCATGATCGGTCATTTCAGTGATACCGGTATAGTCCGTCACAACGAACCCATCAAAATTCCACTGCTTACGAAGTACATCGGTCATCAGCCACTTATTTCCGGTAGCCGGTACACCATCCACTTCATTGAATGAAGCCATCACACTACCCACACCTTCTTCCACGGCAGCCTGATAAGGTAACATATATTCGTTGAACATACGTTGATGACTCATATCCACTGTATTATAGTCGCGTCCGGCTTCTGATGCCCCATATAACGCAAAGTGCTTCACGCAAGCCATAATCTCATCATTACTACTCATATCTTTCCCTTGATAACCACGTACCATAGCACGCGCAATCTCCGCTCCCAAGAAGGGATCTTCACCATTCCCTTCGGAAACTCGTCCCCAACGGGGATCACGGGAAACATCCACCATCGGACTGAATGTCCAGCAAATACCATCAGCACTGGCTTCGATAGCAGCAATACGTGCAGATTCTTCAATAGCTGTCATGTTCCAGGTACAGGATAATCCCAGAGGAATAGGGAATACCGTTTCGTATCCATGAATTACATCCATACCAAATAAAAGAGGAATACCCAGACGACTTTCTTCTACTGCCTGTTTCTGAACGTCACGAATACGCTCCACGCCTTTCAAGTTAAAGAGTCCGCCCACTTCACCGGCACGGATACGCTTAGCCACATTACTACTCTTGGCTTGTCCGGTGGTTATTTCACCCGTAACAGGCAAGTTCAACTGGCCGATTTTCTCTTCCAGAGTCATCTTCTTCATCAGATCATCAATAAAGCGATCCATATCGACAGGAGATTTTTGTGCTTGCATATTGGCAGATACCAGCACCAATAAAATTAAAAACGATTGTACCTTAAGGATTAATTGTCTCATGCTTTTCATTCTTTATTATTTTTGGAGAAAAATGATTTCGCTGCAAATAAAGAGAAAGCACCTTAAACCGCCACAATACAGAGCTACAACAAAAGTACCTTTAGTGCAAAACACAAAAAAAGGAGGTACTATTTTAGTACTTCCTTTCACATTATTACGTTAAGAATCAACTATTTAAAATTAATCATAAAATCCGTCAGACTATCTTCCTGAGATAGATTAAATTTCTTACGCAAGCGATACCTTGCTGCATCTACGCCTCTCACCGATATATTCAGCAGCTTGGCAATCTCCTTTGTCGGCATATTCAGGCGGAGTAAAGCACAGAAACGTAAATCACCTGCTGTCAGATCCGGATATTGTTGTTTCAGGTTTCGGAAGAAGTTCTCATGTATCCGGTCAAAATTCGCCTGAAACATATTCCAGTTTTCCTCATCTGAAACGATACTTTGATTAATCAATACTAAGAGCTTATCCAGATTCTTCCGCGTATACTGCCCTGATAACTTCTGCTGTTGTATTTCTTCTTTCAACGAATTCAAAAACTCCTGATGGGCAATATTGGTCATCACAACTCCGGACAGCTCTTTACTCTTAAAACGTAAATCAGCTTCCAGTTGCTCTTTTTCCAATTCAATAATCTTCTTTTCCTGTATTTCTATCTCAGCTTGATGGGCAATGCGTTGCTGTTCAATCACCCTGTCTTTCTTCTTCTTCACAGACTGATAAACGACGTATTGCAACAACAATAACAGCAACACCCCAATCAGAACATAACCGGTGATAGCCCAATATGATAGATACCAAGGCCTCAAAACTTCAAAAGGTAGCGTTACCGATGCCAATACTTCATTCTCATTATAAATCTCAGCTTTGAAAGCATACGCCCCAAATGGCAAACGGGTATATTTCTTCTGCAGGCTGCGGTCACCTTCCACCCACTGATCAGATAGTCCTTCCAATTTATACCTTACCTTGTAAGTATAGTCATTATAAACCGGATAGCATAAAGAGAAGCATACGGTATTCAAATCTGCATCAATCTTGTTCTCTTTTTGCACCGACAATCGTTTTACTTTTCCCGTCCACTCCGACTCAGTCGTTATAGCTGAGATCCACAAAGAGCGCCTAATAGAGGACTTGTACAAAAGAGAACTATCTGAATCAATCCGGGCAACAGCATTATTCAAGCAGAGATAAGAACTGCCACTCTCCTTGTCATAAACCATCGCCGCTCTCTCCTCTATCGACAAACCATCAAACAAAGAAAACGGAATACTATGTTCAATCCGGAAAACATTCATCTCACATTTCACTAAATATGCCATCTTACTGCTGACAAACCAGTATAGATTGCCTTTTGCATGACTCACACTATGTATTCCTTTCAAATCCGCCAATTGTTCATTCATCGATTCATAAGGAATAATAGAATCATTCATATCTTCGTAAGTGTAAAACGTTTCCCCATTTGAAAAAACAACCCGTCCGTTGATCTTAAACAAAGAGAAGTCCCCATCTTTCACATCACCCAGTTCCATATAGGTTCTGACATCTTCTACCCGTTTCAGATCCGGATTAATCCGAAAACGGAATAATCCTTTCCGTAAATGCTTCACCCAGATATTCCCCTGCGGATCCATCTCGATCTCCCGCACCATGTGGGTAAACCCGCCTAACGACCGCAGAAACCTCCAGATACCCGAAGGCTCCTCATTGTATAAATTCAGAAACGTATAGGTACCTTGCAATAAGAACGAACGTCCTTCCAGATTGACTTCTTTCATGCACATCGCTCCTCTCACATCCGAAATCAGCGATGCCTGCGAACCCGATATCTGAAAAGTTCCTTTATTATGTCCGCATAAAATCTGTTTTCCCCATTCACCAACGAACCATGCCTGCTCTTCCAGTCCCGGCACAAGTTCGGGGACTCTGTTCCTAATCCTGTAAAGTCCTTGATTGGAAGCGATATAAGCCTCATCCTCTTTCACCAGCACATCATAGACCATTCCTATTTTCCGGTAAGGGGGCTCATAATAATATACCAGGGAGTTATTTTGTATATAGGCTATACCTTCATCCAAAGCTGCCCAAACATTGTTATCGGCATCACAGTACAGCCCTAATATGGTATTATTTTGTAAGCGGCTGTCCGTATTCTCTTTCCAAAGTAAACGTCCTTTTTTATCTATTGCATAAATCCCATTAGAAAGCGTACCGATAATATAGCAACTGTCTTTTGTCATTACAGCCCGGTTCACAGAGTACTTTTCAAGCTCGGCATCACATTCTGTATGCCACTTCAGTATCTTTCCACTTTGATAAACAAAACCACCACTCTTTTGTGTCAGGAATAAAACGCCATCATTATACGGAAGTCCTGCCACCACATCACTGTTGCCCAATGATTTTCGTTCAATCAGATTTTCCAGCCCATTCTTTGCAAGAATAAAAAGCCCTCCGTTTATCTGTTGAGAATAAACCGTATCACCTACCTGAAATAAATTCAAAGGAAGAGTTTTTGTACGAATCCCCTTCACGGTATGCCCGTCATAAAAGAACAGAGAACCGAAAGACTGAAATACGATCTCCCCATGTGCCGACGTAATCGTCCAAATTTCATCATTATGAAACTGGAAATCTTTCACTTCATCTTTTAAAGAGTGGTACACAAGGCTATCCAATGAATTACGTTCGAAATATCCGAACTCCTCAAAAGAACCCACAAATATCTTGCCGTCTTTACCGATATATACAGAGCGTACTATATTCCTGGAAGGTAATTCATGAAGCTCCCAGCTATTTCCATCAAACTCCAGCAAACCTTTGTTATTGCCAATATACATAACTCCCCTATCATCCTGGGTGATAGACCAGTTCTGAATACCTGCATTATAATCTGATACGGAATAGCTCCTCACGATGGGAGAGAAAGGAATAGAGGAACCACGTGATAAGCTACTAAAAAGAGAAAATATGCAAAATAACAACAGAGATATTCTCATATATATTGATTTACAAGCAACCTGTCAGCAAAGGTAATTGTTTTCCACCAAAAAACCGGATAACTTTATGGATTATCTTTTCCGGGAAGGTAAAGATAGGCCGTAAAATTATCCGGTTACTTATTTTAAGAAGCTACAAGCTATAACCTAAACTACATAGTCAAAAATCATCAGACTGTTTTTTCGGTATGAATTAAAATTCACCAAGCTTGTTTCTTTGCCCTTCTCTTTTATGACCGTAGTCTCCGGCACGCTCAGCATTTTCTTATACTCCTCCGAGTTACCCAGTACCTTCGCTGCTTCATTCAGGTCATTATCATCCTTCAGTTGCTGGATGATGCCACCACGCTGGAAATAATATCGTTTGATGATATCTTGTGCTATCATGTTCTTGATATCTTTTGCAAAGTAATCCAGGTCACGGTCCAGATTATGACTAAGTTTTTGTTCAAGTGCCTTAAATTCTTCGGAAGCATCTTTCATATAGCCTTCAAATTCGGCCATCTCTTTCAAGTTCTTCAGAATCTTCTCGCTCTGCTGGTCATATTTAAAGTCCGCCTTCTTCACCATTTCCTTAAACTCTGCATAATCAGCATCCGTCACTTCGAAATTCTCGGGAGAAGCGATTGTGGGATGCTTCAAGCAGTATTGCGTAGCATAATTAAAGATCAGATTATCATTCACCAGATAGAACAAAATATTGGGTAACTTTTCCTGTTCCACTACAACGTCCGGTGTCACACCACCGCCATCACGCACTTCACGTCCGATAGCCGTATGGAATACAGTAGTCAAACTATCAGGAATACGTCCTACACTACCATCCGGATTACGATGCTTGTAATCTATCGCCTGTACACAACGACCACTGGGAATATAATACTTGGAAGTAGTCACCTTCATCGTACCACCATAAGGCAAAGTACGCGGAACCTGCACCAAACCTTTTCCAAACGTGCGATTGCCTACAATCACTGCACGGTCATAATCCTGCAAGGCACCCGCCAGAATTTCCGAAGCAGAAGCCGTACCGCTATTTACCAATACAGCAATAGGAATATCCGTATCCAACGGTTCGCGCAATGTCTTATACGTATTGCTGGCTTGTTTTATCTTACCTTTCGTGGTTACAATCGTCTTGCCACGGGGCAAAAAGTAATTGGCTATCTCTACAGCTTCTTCCAACAAACCACCGCCATTATTACGTAAATCGATCACCAATGAAGTGATACCTTGTTTCTTTAAATCAAGGAAAGCCTTCTTAAACTCTTTGGACGGATTTCCGGAAAAAGTACTCAGGTTGATATAACCGATATTGTTATCCAGTTTGCTGTAATAAGGAATAAGCGGCAACTGGATGTTCTTACGGACAATTGTAAAATCTAATGGCTTTGCCTCACCGGGACGCTCAACCTTCAGTTGGAAACTGGTCCCCACCTGCCCACGAAGCATTTTGCTCACATCCGTATTTCCGGTCAAATCCTTTCCATCTATTTCAAGCAAGATATCGCCAGCTTTCAATCCTACTTCCGCAGCAGGCATATTTTCGTAAGGTTCTACAATTACCGTACGCTTCAGTTTCGGCTCATATCGGATGATAGAACCTATACCTCCATAAGAAGCCTTAAGCATTTGTTCCAGTTCACTACGATCCTCCTCCGGATAAAACTCCGTATAGGGGTCCAGCGAATACAGCATCGCATCGATGCCCTCACGTATCGTCTTATTCGGGTCCAACGTATCTACATAGAACATATCCAGTTCCTTCACAATGGAGTTGAATATATCCAGGTTCTTTGCAATCTGGAAACTGCGGCTATCGCCACTCTTGAAACTAAAAAAGACAACTGCACCTACTACTAACAGTAAGGTAGCTATCCAGCGTACTTTCAGTATTTTCTTCATATCCTGTTTATTATAGTTCACTGATTCTCGTTTTGATATCTTCCCACCACTCGGCAGGCATTTCTGCACCGATCACCCGGATGATGCTTCCTGAAAGGATGGAACCTATCTTACCACATTTCTCCAGAGAATATCCGCAAGTCAGTCCATATAAGAAACCAGCAGCGAAATAATCACCTGCACCGGTCGTATCTATTACCCTGTCCACAGTGACAGCATGCACATGCACTTCCTCTGTCCCTTTACGAATGAGTGATCCTCTGGCACCCAACTTCACAATGGCGATGCTGCACATTTTAGCAATCACATCCAATGCTTCTTCCGGTTCTTTACCCGTAAATGCTTTTGCTTCCTCCTCATTGGCAAACACAATATCCACATACTTGTTTATCAATAAAGAGAAGAAATCATGGTCTTGCTCCACAATATTATAGCTTGCCATATCCAGGCAGATTTGCAATCCGGCTTCTTTTGCCAGTTCAATGGCACGAAGTATCATATCATGATCCTGCACCAGATAACCTTCTATGAACAAATAAGTATACCCCTTAAACATCTCCCGTGAAAGGTCTTCAGCCTTTAATGTAGCGGCGGCCCCCAAATAAGTACCAAAAGTACGTTCCCCGTCAGGTGATATAAAAGTGGAAGCCACCCCCGAAGGTAACTCAGAAGAAACTAATAAATTTGCTTCCGTTCCCCGTTCCAACAAACTTTGCCGATAAAACTTTCCATAAGCATCATTGCCAACCTTACCAATGAATCCTGTTCCTGCTCCGAGGCATGCCATACCACGAATTGCATTTCCTGCAGAGCCCCCGGTGGCCAGTTCTGTTTCCATTTCACTGAAACACTCATTGATTATCAGCAGTTTCGTTTCATCAATCAGAGTCATGCTCCCCTTGGGAAGTTCCATTTCGTTTAGAATTTGGTCGTCGTTGAGAGTAGCAAGAACATCAACAAGGGCGTTGCCCATTCCAATTATTTTGTCCATTTCGATTTTTTTTTTGCAAAGATATTGCATATTTCAAAATATCCTATTACTTTTGCACCGCATTTGAGAAAAAACAACATTCTTCCTTAGCTCAGTCGGTTAGAGCATCTGACTGTTAATCAGAGGGTCCTTGGTTCAAGTCCAAGAGGAAGAGCGAAA
>USSR01000170.1 GCA_900557355.1 uncultured Bacteroides sp. | reverse complement strand
TCTTTCCGGTCGAGGCATAACAAGGGACGGACAATGTTTCCGTTTTTGGGGCGGATACCCAATAGCCCGTTGATGCCTGTTCCACGGATAAGGTTGAGCAGGAGAGTTTCTACGCTGTCATCTTTATGATGGGCCACGGCGATAACGTCGGCACCTTGTTGTAAACGGAGCTGTTCAAACCAGGCATAACGTAATTCCCGCGCTGCCATTTCAATGGATATGTGGCGTTTTTCCGCTTCTTCTGTAGTTTGGAAATGTTGGACATATAACGGAACTTCCAGTTGCAAGCATAGTTCGCGGACAAACATTTCATCTCGAACTGACTCATCTCCCCGCAGATGGAAATTGCAATGTGCCGCCTCGCAGGTGTACTCCATATCAAGAAGTAGACGCAACAAAGCTACTGAGTCCGCTCCACCACTCAGTGTTACCAGTATTTTGTCTTCTCGTGTGAAAAGTTTCTCCTGATGAATGTATTGCGCTATTTTCTTTTTATTCATAATGGTGCAAAGATAATATTAACGAATTGAATTCTTTCTAATTCTTCGGAACAAAGTGTAGAATATTTCTCCTTATTTAAAAACAATCTAAATAATTTGTAGGCTAAATACAAATCATTTATCTTTGCATCCAAATAAAAGAAAGAGAGTAGGCTATGCGTTTATCCGAATTAAAAACTGGAGAAAAAGGTGTAATTGTTAAAGTTCTGGGGCATGGCGGTTTCCGCAAACGGATTGTAGAAATGGGCTTTGTTAAAGGCAAGACTGTCGAAGTTTTGCTGAATGCTCCGCTGAAAGACCCGATAAAATACAAAGTAATGGGGTATGAAATCTCTTTGCGCCGTCAGGAGGCAGGAATGATTGAAGTACTCAGCGAACATGAGGCGAAAGAGCAAGTTACAAAACCGGACTATCATCCAGGAATGAGTGAAGATATTTATCCGGGTGAAGAGGAACTGAAACGTATCGCCCTCGGTAAACGCCGCACCATTAATGTTGCATTAGTGGGTAATCCTAATTGTGGAAAAACTTCTCTGTTTAATATTGCTTCCGGTTCACATGAACATGTTGGTAATTACAGTGGGGTTACAGTGGATGCCAAGGAGGGCTACTTTAATTTTCAAGGTTATCATTTCCGCATAGTCGATTTGCCCGGTACATATTCGCTATCGGCATATAGTCCTGAAGAAATGTATGTCCGTCATCATATTATTGATGAAACTCCGGACATTGTTATCAATGTGGTAGATTCATCTAATCTGGAACGTAATCTATACCTCACCACCCAGTTGATTGACATGAACGTACGTATGGTGATGGCTCTCAATATGTACGATGAATTGGAAGCCAGTGGTAACACGCTGGATTACATGAAACTGAGTGAACTCTTTGGTGTTCCTATGGTTCCTACCGTTTCACGTACGGGCAAAGGCATCGAAGATCTTTTTCACGTTGTTATCAGCATTTACGAAGGTGCCGACTTCCTCGATAAGAAAGGCAAGGTACGTACCGAAGTGTTAAATGACCTGCGCGAATGGCATCGCGAGTATGTGCCCGGCTATACCGGTGGAGCTCATAAAGAGGAAGAGGTGCGTCATCATGGATTCTATCGTCATATTCACATTAATCACGGTCCCGAACTGGAACGCAGCATTGAAGAGGTGAAGCGGGTGATTAGTGAGAATGAGGATATCCGTCATAAGTACTCCACTCGCTTTCTTGCCATCAAACTTCTGGAGAATGATCCGGATTTGGAAACGTTGACTAAAACTTTACCCAATGGTAAAGAAATCATTGCTGTCCGTGATCAGGAAAGTCGCCGTATCCGAGATGTGCTGAATGAGGATTGTGATCAGGCAATTACTGATGCAAAATACGGTTTTATATCCGGTGCACTAAAAGAAACCTTTGTGGATAATCATCTGGATAAGGAACATACTACCCGTGTGATAGACTCCATTGTAACGCATCGTGTGTGGGGATTCCCCATTTTCTTCCTGTTCATGTATCTCATGTTTGAAGGTACGTTTGTGCTCGGTGAATATCCGATGATGGGCATCGAATGGCTGGTAGAAACTCTCGGTAACTTTATACATGCTAATATGGTGGACGGACCGTTGAAAGATTTGTTAGTAGACGGTATTGTAGGCGGTGTTGGTGGTGTGATTGTTTTCCTGCCGAACATCCTTATTCTTTATTTCTGCATATCACTGATGGAAGATTCCGGTTACATGGCACGTGCTGCGTTTATCATGGATAAGATTATGCATAAGATGGGGTTGCATGGTAAATCCTTCATTCCTCTGATTATGGGTTTCGGATGTAATGTACCTGCTATTATGGCTTCGCGCACTATTGAGAATCGTAAAAGCCGACTTATTACCATGCTCGTCAATCCGTTGATGTCATGTAGTGCCCGTCTGCCTATTTATTTGTTGCTGGTAGGTGCATTTTTCCCGAACAATGGTAGCTTGATACTGTTATTAATATATTCAATAGGTATCCTATTGGCGGTGTTGATGGCGCGTTTGTTCAGCCGTTTTTTGGTGAAGGGAGATGATACTCCGTTCGTTATGGAACTTCCACCTTACCGTTTACCGACGGCAAAAGTCATTTTCCGACATACGTGGGAGAAAGGTGCACAATATCTGCGTAAAATGGGAGGTATTATCATGATAGCTTCCATCGTGATATGGGCATTGGGATATTATCCTGACCATGATGCGTATGAAACGGTTGCTGAACAGCAGGAGAATTCCTACATCGGACAGATAGGAAAGGCTATGGAGCCAATGATTGAACCTTTGGGTTTTGACTGGAAACTTGGTATCGGTATACTTTCAGGTGTGGGCGCTAAGGAATTAGTGGTAAGTACACTGGGTGTGCTTTATACGAATGACGCTGAAGCAGATGCCGTAAGTCTTGCCGAACGTATTCCGATTACACCGTTGGTAGCTTTCTGCTATATGGTGTTTGTATTGATCTATTTCCCATGTATAGCTACGATTGTAGCAATCAAGCAAGAATCTGGTGGCTGGAAATGGGCGTTATTTACGGCAGTGTATACTACGCTGCTCGCTTGGATAATGGCATTTGCTATTTATAGAATAGGAGGATTATTTGTATGATGAATTGGCAACAATGGGCGGTTGTAATCCTGTTACTGTTGTGTATTGTCCGGATCGGATGGGGAATTTATGCTTTTTTCCGCCGGACAAAAGAAAATGGTAATCCATGTGCAAATTGCGTAACCGGTTGTGACTTAAAGCGATTGATGGATGAGAAGCGTGCAGAGTGTAGTGCTACGAAAAAAGAAAAGAAGAAAAAATGCTGCGGATAGTTGGTATTTTCAAAAAATGTGCTACCTTTGCAACCGCAAATGAGAAAAGACTGGTTCCTTGGATGAGTGGCTTAGTCAGCGGTCTGCAAAACCGTGTACGGCGGTTCGAATCCGCCAGGAACCTCCAAAAGCAAGAAAGGATTAGAATGGAAATTTCTAATCCTTTTGTTTTTCAGTAACTTACGTCCTCTGTGGTGGAAGGATTAGAAGAAGAAATTTCATAGTTTTCAGCTTTTATTTTACAATTATTTTACAGTAAAACAGCGAAAAATTGTAATGAAAGCTACGATTAAAATTGAGTTGCGCAAAGACTACGCAACCAAAGAAGGCAAACAAATGGTTTGTTTGCGTTACACTGCCTACCGTCGTTCTACTTTAATCAGCATGAACATAGCGGTATTACCTAAGCATTGGAATAAAATATCGAATACGGTATGTGCTTCCGAACCTCGTTGTTACTACTACAACAAAGCCATCAGTGAAGTTTATCAGAAGGCAGACACGATTGTTATGGAGAATTTTTTGACCTTTCATCGAGCCCGCCACAGTTTTCGAACGATAGCAACGAAAAAAGGTGTTCGTGACGGGATAGCCGGGCGAATCATGGGGCACGCAGAGGGTAATGACATCAAGGATATTTATACGCACTTGCATGATGAGGATATTGTGAAGGAGGTGCGGGATAAGTGGGTGGTATAATATGGGCGCATTTTCCACACTTTCCGCATTCTGGTACTTAAATATTTGATTTATAATAAACTATAAATGCAAATAAAATGCGAATGAAGCAAAAGCTGGCGAAAGGAAAAATACTTTCTTTTTTCGTCAGTTTTTGTTTCGTTTCCTGAATAAATCTATTTTGTGTTTATTTTCTTATTACTCTAAATTCACAATTCGTATTTCCCAATAATCCAGAACCGTCGACACCTTCTACTACTCCTAAAAATCCGGTGTTTACGTCTGTTGAACAATAGAAAGAGACTGTAGCTTCACCTTTTTCATCGGTAATAATGGAGGGTTGCCAAAGCAGGGTATTGCGAGCGTCAGGTATAGATAGTTGCATATCTGTTTCGTCGGGTTGGTAAAATTCGCGTACTGGGTAATAGCTTTTGGTACGCCAAAGGTTGTTCATACGGAGGAGTTCTTCTTCAGTGAAAAGAGGACCTTGGTAAATAATAGTCTGTCGATCTTCAACCATAAAAAAATTATCTTTATAGTATTTGAATTTTGCAATTTCATATTTCTCTCCATTAATCGGTTGTTTCCGCCCTTTGGCAGGGCAATGTCCAAATTCGTTATGATGTGCACTGTAATCAGTTTTGTAGTTTATTAGATAGTTACAAGTTGTACATACATAAGCATTATTCACTATTTTTGCCAAGCTATCCAACCGTCCCATCATCTTATCCCTAAATGGCCTATATCCTTTTGCTGTTACTGTCACTTCATTCAGTAATATCGTGCTGTCACTACTTATCACAGGCAAATCAAGTTCCTGTTTATTCTTTGATTGGGATAAATTTGCAATTGGATAATAATCCGGTCTATACCTTTTCATGCTATCTATCAGAGGAAAATAATCTGTTAGTTCCAATATAGGCTTAAACTCTTTCGACAGCATAGGTTTTAAGTACACATATCCTCCCCGTAACCCTTTCATCACTTCCGTACCCACTGTAAAGCGCCCTGTAGAATCTGCCCAAATGAATAGAGAGTTTCCCTCTGCACCGGAAATCTGAATAAGCTGCTCTGTCCGTTGATTCTGCTCACTCTTCTTTTTACTTTTGAGGGTTTGAATACCTTTTATTTCGTCATTCAGAAAAGGTTTCCCTGGATAGGTAGGTTGCTTCATCCCCCATACATAGCGCCGCCACCCTTGTGTAAGCAACAATAACTCCATACCTTCTGTTCGTCCGTTATTTCTTTCATCAAAATAATACGTTGGATCGTAAATTTTACCTCTTATTTGGGAGGACATATAAGAGTAAGATACTATATTCGTAGGATTGGCAGGATTATTATAAGCCTGGTCGTACACACTTATACCAAGATTTGCCCGGATTGGTTTACCCTCATTATCGGTTACTTTAATTTTGATACTTGCCTTCTCACGAATTGCATAGCTCTTTTTTTTAGGTTCGGCTGTGATATATAGCTTCTTTTCGGGGTGAACATATACTAATCTTTCCGCAATGGGCTGCATGGAAGTATCGAACAAGGTAAACTCTGCTATTCCCTGATAGAAAAAGTTGTCCGTTGGAATAGAAATTTTCAGGTTGTCTTTCAAAACACCTTTCGCCATACAACACACCATTCCTCGCATTTGTCCTACAAGGTAAACCTCTTGATTGGGCAGATTGTTACTTTGGGAAACAAGGAAACTCAACTGCTTTTTATCTTGTTTAGTCAGCCGCAAGACCATTCCTGCCGGATGAATCTTAGGTAATAAATAGCTTTTGCCATTGCTTAGTACAATTTTATAGGCTTTGTCATGGTACGGAGTGAATAAAACACTTCCCATCCCATTATGTACACTTTTCAGACGATTCAATACTTCATCATCTTGATAAATAGTTCCTTCTATAAACACTGGATTTCCTTTGCCATCGGTCGCTTTAAATGCCAATTGAGTAGGAATACCAGAAACAAGGTTGCCACCTTCGGGAAACACTTCAAAGCGGAAAGTACTATCTTTGATAGCCTCCGATGTTGCTAAATGAGCTATGTTCTTCACTATCTTTACCTTTCGGGCAGAGATTATTCCTGTTGTATCGTTTTGGTAGAAAGAATGCTTTGTATAGGCTTGTAATGAATAATCTCCTTCGGATAATTTTTCATCTACATACACATGACCGGATACTATACCGTTTTCAACCGGATATTTCTCTTGCCACACCACGCTATCTTTCGGGCTTATCATCTGCAAATAGAGTGTTTTACTTTTATCGGACAATCCAAAAGATTGTGCATCCAGTTGGTAGGCTTTAAACCACAGGTCTTCTCCGGTTTCGTACGTATCTTTGCTTGTTTGGAGATAGATTGATTCCATTGGAAATCCTGCCCACTGCTTTGCAGCATGAGCCAACAAGCTATCTATACTAACTTGTGCGTGCGCCTTCAAGCTGAACGCTATACATAAAATGGATAAGATTAAACTGTGCTTTTTCATGATGTTCCTCTTTATAATGGTACAAAATACGGCAATATAAAGGAGAAAAATCTTGGAGAACTTCAAGACTTTTACTCAAAAAGCAATTTTCTTCTGATATGGCTAACGGTTTCCGGGCTAATTCCAAGAAAAGAGGCAATTTCTTTCAATGGAACTTTTTCTTTCAACTCCGGACATTGTCTCATCAGGTTGATATAGCGTTGTTCGGGACTTTCGCAATATAGAGCCAATAGTCTTTTATAATACATTTCGAATAGTTCATTGGCTACTTGAAAGCCAAAATGCACTCCATTCTGGAATGTATTGGCATATTCCAAATACTCGTTCAGGGAAATAAGATACACCGTACACTCCGTCAGTGCACAGATACTAACCAACGATTCTGTTTTTTTGATGAAAGAAGAATAGTCGCAAATAAATTCATTTTCAAATGAATATCCCACAACATGTTCTTTTCCACTGCTGTCAACACGAGTATAATGAAATATACCCTGTTCAATATAACCGGCATAAAGTGAAATCGAGTTTTGTTGCACAAAGTAGTCCTTTCTCCGGAAAATCTGCTTTTTCCCTTTTTCAAGAAAGAAGTTTTTGATTCCTGAGTAATCTGTATGGTTGATATATGTATTCAGTTTTTCCATATTCGTAAGATATACGCAAAGTTAGCAATTTTACACATAGTTCTGTTATGCACGTGGGTAAAACTAATATCTATAATGCAATAAAAAGTTGACTTATATTTTGTATCGTACCAATCACAGAAATGAAAGAGTGCCTGATAAAAGCAGAACTCTTATTTCCCTGCCTATCCAATATAATAGGTTTGCCACTAAATACGGATAGTCAAAACTGTTCTTCTGAACCGCTGTTGTAGCGATTGAAATTTTTGAGCCACGACATGAGTTCGTTTACATACAAACAGATTCCTCTTTTATTATCCTGATGGATGGTGATAAGCCGTTCGGGGGTAATATCCGACACAATGAACTTCTTCAAGTTGGGCTCTGTTACCTGATCTTTCGGTTCTTTATCCTCTTTTGCTTTTTTACTGGCAAAGAGTAGCTTTTCGTACTCTTTTTGTTCTTTCTGATATTTTACGGATGATTTTATATCCAATTCAAACAAGGGCTGCATGGCAAAGCTAAGCGGATGGCTTTTATTCACGCCCGAACGCCCGATAATTGCCATATACAATATAGCACGCTCGTCCCAGCCTTCCTTAACTTTCGCTACAAACTTGTTGCCTATACCTATGGATAGGGTAAAACAGATAGTAAAAGCAATAAAGTCAGTCGGATAGTTCAGGCTAGATCTGGTTTCGTTAATAATTTCCCTTATGGGTTCAGGGAAAACAGATATAGGGAAACCAATTTCTTGCTGCTGTGATGTTTCTTTGGATATTGTCATTTCAGTTCTTTTGTTGGGTAGCGCTCCTTGCGGAAACGCTACCTTACTCTTTCAGGTGGTGGATGAAAAAGAAATTTTAGTTCGACTTTTTGTTTAGTAATTGGCTTTACTTGTTATTGTACTCTTTAATAGAACTCTCAAAAACTCGCACCTCAAAAACCCGGTTTTAGCGGCGGTATTTTTTGTTCCCCCTGCCGCCACAAGATCTGAAATCTTTTTGTGCGAATGTCCCATCATTCTGGCTACTTGATTAATACTATAAGTCTTTTCGACATCCGATTCAGGAGGCCTTGGCAACTTCTTATCCAGTACTCTTTCCATTATCTTTTCGATAGCGGATTCTGTAGTTACAATTACTGTTTCCATACTTCTACTTTTTTAGTTAGAAAATCTGTTTATTATTTGAACACTAAATTTTATTTCTTATCTTTGATACTGCAAATATAGAAATAACATATTAAATGCTAAACTAATAGTTTAGCATTTGACTTTTAAATACACTTATATGGTTCATCTTGAAAGAATAAAAGAGTTGTGCGAAAAGAAAAACGTAACAATGAAACAGGCTGCCATTGAGTTAGGTATGACGGAGCAGAGTTTGCATAAAATCATCAAGGCTAACTCTACTAAAATAGACACATTATTAAGTATGGCTCAATATTTTAATGTAGAACCAGCCTATTTTTTCGATAACTATTCTGCTGGTGCATCAGATGGTGTTTGCATCAGTAAGGAAGAACTGGAAGGACTTATTAAAAAGGTGATAGCTTACTCGATTCATGGCTTCGGAATGGTAAAACTTGAATGGGATACTATGAAACAAAAGTTTAATTCCTATTTCGATGTACTAAAAAAACAGTATAGTCCTGATGCTTCGGATTTAAAATATATATCTTCGATGCTTGAAACAGATATTCATATCACCGACAAGACTACTCCTAAAGATGTGGCACGGGTATTGATGACTAAAGATGAATTTGATTTCACTTCTACCTATTATTACGGCATCCGAAAAATGGAAGTACAGGAAGAACTTCAAAAGCTCACAGCCTTTTTGGATAAGCATAATATTCCTATCTCTGATTCCATTAAGAAAGATATTGATGAACTTAAAGGCAGGATTAAGTATTATGAAAATAAGAGTATTATAGGAAATAACAAGATTTGACCATAAACTATGGAACATATATTTAATAAAGAGCAACAGGAAAAAGCGCAATTCATTTTGAATCATCCTTTGGCAAAGCTATCGGATTTGCGCTCAAATGAAATAAAGGACTTAGCCATTGTATGGTGCTACTATTCCGGTAAGATAGAAGGCAATACCTATACTTATGTAGAAACAGAAGCATTGCTTAAAGATGGCATCACCTCTGAAAAGAAATATGAGGATGCCAAGATGTTGAAAAATTTATATAATACTTTTATCTCTGAATTGGAATATATCAATAAAGGGAAAAATCAGGAAGTGATAAATGAGCGTACTTTATTCAGAGTGCATCAATCTATATCTACAGGATTGGTTTCTGATGAAGAATCAGGCTTTTTAAGAACAAGGGCTGTCCGTATTAGCGGCACGGAATATATACCGCCAAAGGATTTGCATGATATTCGGGCAAAGTTGAATGAAATACTTTATCAGCAAGAGCAATTAACAAACCCATTGGAGCGAGCCGTTTATCTTCATTGCAACATTGCCAAATTACAACCTTTTATAGACGGGAACAAACGTACCTCCCGAATGATGGAAAGCATTGTATTGATGAACGCTGATATTATCCCAGTTTATTCTTCAAGGGATGCCGATATACTGAACTACAGGAAAGGACTGATTGGCTTTTATGAAACAGGAAATTATTCTCCGTATGCCGATTATTTCCTGAATAAGCAAGTAGAACGAATTAAAGAAATAGAATAGCCATGAGTGAAGATATAAATGTTATGCTGAAAGAGGCAGATGTTCTTAAAGAACAGCTATTGGCTTTGCGTCCATTGCCCGAAGAAGCTTTGAAAAAGATTCAGGATGCTTTGGATATTGAATACACCTACGAAAGTAATCGTATAGAAGGCAATACACTCACTTTGCAGGAAACAGCCCTTATAGTAAACGAAGGCGTTACCATTTCCGGAAAGTCCATGCGTGAACATTTGGAAGCAATCAATCATACGGAAGCTATCAGCTATATTAAAGATATAGCTAAACAAGATATAGAGATAAGCGAACGTACCATCAAAGAAATACACGCCCTTATTCTTCATGGGATAGACCGTGAGAATGCCGGGAGATACCGCACCGTTCCTGTTATGATTTCAGGTAGTACACATATTCCACCACAACCGTATCTGATAGAGAAGCAAATGGAAGATTTTATTCTCCGTTTCAAGCAAATGGAAAAAGAAAAGGTACATCCTGTTCTTATTGCTGCCTATCTACATGATGAATTGGTGCGGATTCATCCGTTTATAGATGGTAACGGGCGTACCTCTCGTTTGTTGATGAACTTGTATCTTCTTCGTCATGGCTATGTTATTATTACCCTGAAAGGTAGTAATGATGCAAAAGTAAACTATTACAAGGCTTTGGAAAAGTCACATACGGAACAGTTGCCGGAAGACTTTCAAAAGCTGGTTATTGAAGCGGAGATAATGGCTTTGCAGAAGTATTTGTCTATCATGGCTTAGGCTCACTATAAAAGAAGAAATAGAATAATTCTTTCCATTTTTTCTTTGCAAATCAAAATTATCAGTTTATCATTGTGACTATTAATAAACGATTTAAACAGAATATTTGTTTTACAATTGTTTTACAGTAGCGGAACTAAAGAGATTTTAATCAATTGGAAATAAAAGGATTATCTTGACGGTTTAAAATCTGCCAGGAACCTCTAAATAAACAAAGAGGTTGTGTCAAAAGTAAGAATCACTATCATTTCGCTCTGTCATCCTGAACGTAGTGAAGGATCTACTCCCCTGAATGCACAGAGAAGAGATCCTTCGACAAGCTCAGGATGACAAAATGATACGCTTGTCAGAGTTTCGACACAACCTC
>USSR01000169.1 GCA_900557355.1 uncultured Bacteroides sp. | reverse complement strand
CTTTTTGAATTTTATATATCTGATGAACAATGTGAGATTGCGGCTGCTACTGATTCTACATTAACTATCATTATACCGGAAAATGTAAGCTCGGGAACCACTTATTTAGTATTGGAGAATCAGATCTTTTACGGACCTTATTTTAATGTATCAGGTAGCGTATCTGTTGATCAGGGATTTGAGTACTATAAGACTGGTCCTAGTTACGGCTCTATTTTTGCTTGTGTACCTTGGTCTGGTAATACACAACAAACTACAGAATTTTATCTGTGTGGTGATTTTGAGCAAAGTAAAAATAGCTGGTATGCTGGACTTTTGATGGTCAATAATGAAAAAGGGTTAGTGAATTTTGGTACAGCTAATAAGTTTGCGCTTAAATATGGAATATATGGGCGTATATATGTTAATGATGGAAATACGACTTCTTCTTATGCTGCTAAGTTGAGTGGTATGGATTCTTGGAAAGCAGATAAAGAATCACCAAAAGCATGTGGTTGGTTTAATGATTATGAAAGATGGTCCTCTGTGACGTTGGATGGATTTAATTTTAGAAATGTGCTTTTAGTAAATAGTGATATGACAGTTCTGACGGAGAAAAGAAAATTTCCGGATCCTGATGGTAATATGAAAGAGATCAATATTCCGGTTTTTAATGGAGGTACAGACATGTTAAATGGAATTATACGTGCTTTCAGTACAACAGATGGAAAAATAATAGCTGTTACTAATTCTAGGTGGCATGTATACACGGACTATGAAAATACGACCTGTAGCGCGAATGGTAAGGCTATTATTCCGGCCGAGATATATACGAAAATTAAATCAGTGATGAGGATGGATGAATACGGAACTTTGGATTTGGAATATCGTCGGAGTAGCGTTAATCCAGAAGAAGAAGCATTGCCGGGAGCCGATGGAGAAATAAAAGATGCATGTATGACAAATGATGAGTCGATCATTATTGTCGGTGATTTGACGGCATTTGATGGTAAAGCTATTAATAATATTGTAAAGCTGGATAAGGATGGAATAATGGATGATACTTTCAGTGCGAATGTAGGTGCAGGTGCTGACGGAGAGATAAATAAAATAACTTATACCTCTTATGTTGATGGAGAAGGAATTGCACAAGAGCGTATTGTGATTGTGGGTGCTTTTACTACTTTTAATGGAAAATCTGTTCCAGGATTAGCGGTATTGAATGTTGATGGTACTTTTGATATGGAATTCGAACTAAAAGCAATGGAAGGCGGAAGACCTAATTTTGCGAAAATAGTTGATTTGACACCTTATTCAGACATACATAAACCACATCTTGTTATTTCCGGAACATTTAATAAATATGCAGGAATTACTCGTCAGGGATTCTTGATTTTAGATATGGAAGGTAATGCCATTCAGGAATTTAATGTACCCGGCAGATTCTATGGAGAGCTGTACGATGTGCAATATTCCTTAACGTCAGATTACGCTAACGGATTATTGTTGACTGGTGACTTCACTTCTTTTGATGGTAAACGGATGAATAATATTGTGATGTTGAAAGTGGATGTGAAGAATGTAGTAAAATGAGGTATGAATGAGTAACCTTAAAATGAAGAGGAATAATATGAAAACAATGAACTACAAAACGATAAAAAAAGTGGTATGTAGGAGTATCGCGGGAATGTTGTTACTGTCTACCGTAAGTTGTGACGGTACAATGGAAGATTCGTTGCGCTATAATTATCCGGCATCAGGCTCCAATTATGATTCGGGACACGTATTACTCGTAGTGATGGATGGTGCTGCCGGGCGTTCGGTACAGTCAGCCAGAAATGCGGATAAGACTCCAAATCTGAAAACGATGATTGCTCACGCGATGTATACTGATTATGGATTGGCAGATGGAACCAATAAATTGCTTAATGATGAACAAATGACAGGAGCACGTGGATGGGCTAATTTGATGACAGGTAGCACTGCACATGGTATAAAGACAGAGACACAATTGGAACAAGCCGGAACAGTGGATAATTTTTTGTCAAGACTGGTGGATGCTGGTGCTTCTGTCAGTATGTATGCAGCAAGCAATCAGTTTCACGCATCTTTTAGTTCAGATGATATGAATGCTCCTGCATTGGTAGGAGGAGATGAGGCTGTAAGAGAACATGTTTTGGAAGAACTACAATTACCACAAACCTCCGATTTGGTTGTTGCACAATTCAAAGGGGTAGTTGATGCGGCTGACGGAACTTTTTATAAAGATAATGGAGATCCGACAGAAGATGTATCAAATGCTATTGGAAAGTTGGATAGTTATATTGGGGAATTTTGGAATGCATTGAAAGAGCGTCCCGGCTATATTCGGGAAAGATGGCTGATTATAGTTACCTCTAATTATGGGGGGAGTTATTCATCTATAGAATCTCCTGCTACCCATTATGAAGATAGAACAAGAAATACGTTTACGTTGATGTATAATCCTGATTTGGAATCCACCGTACAAGTTACTCCGGGTAACTCTGCACTTGCTTATACTTTTTATACTCCTGTTTATTCATACGATAACCGATATCCGAATCCTGCAACGTATGCAGAATCAGCTCGATTGGGGAATTTGGAAATGGGAGAATTCGTCTTTGATCCAACGACGAAAGAAATAGCTCCTATTACGATTCAATTTTTTTTGAGAGCAAGTACTTTAGGGTCCCAGAAATATATTATTTTGTCTAAGAGTACTGATATGAATGAAGATAATAAGGAAGCTAATGGATGGTTTTTTCATTTTAATCAGGATAAAAGTAATAGACGTATTTGTTTTGGATTCGGGGATAAAAGAGCAATTTTTCAGACTCAGAATGAAGATGTTCTTGAGCTTGATTGGAGAGAATGGCACGTCGTTACATTGACATTGGAGCCTGATCCTAAAAAGAAGGTGAATACATTGTTGAGTATATATTTGGATGGAAAACTTAATAACTCTAGCAGCCAGACAAATGCTAACATGGTGAAATGGTATGCTGCAACTCCTAGTCTGGCAACATCCAAACAGGCACCGTTACGCATCGGAGGTACTGAGAACAGGGATTCTCAAAACACCCAAAGGAATACTAAAGGACAGCAAGCAAAAAATTATATGTATCTGTCAAATCTCCAGATTTATGATAAAGCTTTGTCTGCAGAGGAGGTGGAATTATATGCCGGAAAGAATCAGCTACATAAATTGGCGGATGCATATCCACTTTGGAATAATCTGGTGGGGTATTGGCCTTGTGATTTGGAAGAAGATCAGTTGGAGCCAATTATGAAGAATTACGCTAAAGATAATAAAGAAAACGACGATTCTGATGATTTTATCATAGATCGTGGTGTAGCTAATGCTTGGATATCGGGTAGTGAAATATCCTCAGGTATGCATCCTATTCCCGAATCAGACATAACATACTATAGTAAAACATTTAATACAGTAGACGTTTCGCGTCAAGTATTGTCTTGGCTCGGAAAGACTGTGCGATGGGATTGGAATATGGAAGGAAAAGCTTGGAAGTTAACTTATACTCAACTTTCAGACGAAAACAATTAATGCTTAAATTTTACAGAAAATGAAAGATAAGATAGTTTATGTGCTTCTGACCATAGGACTTGTGTGGGGAGCGATAGCGTGCGAAGATAAAGACTTTGAGGGAATTATCTCCAATACAGATGATTATGTGTCTGATACTGGAGGCGATTATTACGAAGGAGGAGGCATTGATGTTAGTCATTATGATCGTGCGCGTGCTTTTCCCGGGTTGGTTGATACGCTGAAGGAAAGACGGCTTGAAGAGGCTATTGTAAAAATAGATTTGTCCCGTAATTCGATAGCTTCAGATAAAGTGAACTTGAAAGCAGTGGCTCCCGCTATTTATAGTACTGGGTTATATGCGGGAGCGGGTGAAAAAATAACATTGACATTGGATGATGATGTGAAAGGATTGATTGTGCAGATTGGTGTTCATACACGTGACCTTTCTTCTTTGGTAGGAACTGCGTATTTAGAACGTGATGCAAAAATAACATCAGCTATGCCATTGTTCCAGGGAACAAATGAGATTCGTAATCCTTATGGTGGATATATTTGGATCAAGCGTACCGGAGCTAATAATCCTGATGCCCCAACGATTGCTGTGAAAGTAAAAGGAGCGTATGCAGCTCCTGACTATATACAGGGGGAAACTGATGCGGACGAGTGGATACAGAAAATAAATGAGACAACAGTACCATGGATAGAATTGCGGGGAGAGCAGATGGCTTTTTCAGTCCCTGTAAAATATATGAAGCAAAAAGTGCAAAAAGGCAAAGCATTTGTTACTCAAATGGAAGAGGCTCTTCGCATGTGGAATGACTGGATGCTTTGTTATAACGAATTTTACGGGCTTGATGGAGAAGATATGGAAAACTATCCGGACTTTCCTGTATTAGGATTTCCATTTAGAGAGGTGCTGGATGCGCATTTACTGACTGAACGTTTCTCATATTACAGTACGACCAATGTTGAACTGTTGTCTTCTGAAGAAGTAATTGATGCTATTACTGATCCCAAACAGATTAAGCAAAATGCAATGAATATTTGTCATATTATGGGATGGGTACAGACAGATATGTATACCCCAACTTCTTTCCCAGTAAGTACTTTGGTAAGTTTTAAAGATATGTATCTACTGATGCCTAACTATTATTTTCTATATAAAAATAATTGGTGGGGAGAGACAAATACTTCTAAACTGTTTTCAGGTAGGAAACAAGGAACCAATGTTATGGCTAGTACTTCTTATCAGTTAATGTCATCAGCCTTTACAAATTTAGCGGCTTTTGCAAATGCGGACAGTTGTAAAATATTTAATAAAAATGTGGGGGAGTCTGTGAAGTCAGATTATGGAAGTGCACAGACTTGGCCTGCTGTATTCTCTTTTTTCTCTGCTATATTGAGTTATAAGCAAGTTGATACAGATAAAGATGGTTGGAAATACTTCGGTTATCTCAATCGCTTTCTTAAAAAACAGAGTGAACTGTTTCCAACCTCTCGAAGATTGAATATTCAGGATGCTATGTTGACTTGTTTAACTACTTATTTTGAACGCGATTTTTCTCAATTATTTGATCGTTGGGGAATTATGGTAGGAGATGCACAGCGTGTAGAAGCTGCCAAGTATAAGCATGTGGAAAAACGTATATGGGATTATAATCCATTAAAGAAAAATGAAACTGCAGTATTTGATGGAAAGGCATTTCAAACATTGTCAGGGAAATATCCGTACCTGCATTTACGTTCTGACTGGGCTGTAGTTGCTTATTCAGGTGAAGGAGATAACTTGAAGGCAAAAAATTACAGTTATAATTTCTCTGGTAACAAGCATTTGACTAATTTAGAAGATAATCCTGATAAATACAATGAGGCGTATTGTTCGCCCTATAATCTTTTTGATAATGATCCTGCTACACTTTGGTCCTCTTATCACGATCCTTATACTGATGTAAAGTGGTTTGACGGAGAGCAGAAATATGCTTTTAAAGTAGACAAATTGTATTATGAAGCCAAGACCCCTGATTACCCTTATTCTCTAGTGGTTCAGCCTGGAAATGCGGGAATAGATATAGATGGAGTTTATGTGGCGTTTGGTGATTATGATTCCGAAGCATCTATTTATAATGGTGATGTAAAAGATTTTCAGAAATATGATTTCCATCCTCAACATATTATGGTGGAGGTAACGAATGATCAGTTGAGTTATGATGATATAGATACGTTGTATACCAATATTAAAGATATTCAGTGGAAACGTGTGTATGATTCAAAAGATGATCCGAAAGGAGGGAAAGTAAATGGGCAGCAGTTTTGGCCGGATCGGCGCAATACATTCTATGTAGAATTTGCAAGACAGAGCGGAGTGACAGGAATCCGTCTTATTATGGATACAGATAGTCACGTGGCAAAAGATCGTCCCGCAAATTTTCCGGTTGAAGAGAAACCTAACCGTCCGGAATTTGCTAACAAATACCTGAACCGTATACAGAAGATTGCAGAGTTTGGAACATTTTATTTTAAGGAGGATTGATAAATATGAAAACACAACAGATATGGAAATATGGCTTCTTGGTAGTAATGGTATTGGGAAGTGTACTGACTGCATGTACCAAATATGATACGCCTATGGAAGTGGAAGAGGAGGGCAAAACGGCAAGCCGTGCCTCTATTGAAAAGTATGTGCTATGGATTAATCTCGATGGTGCTGGAGGAGGGGATTTGGCAAAAAATGCTTTTCCCGAGAATGGAACTATAAAGGGAATGCTTTCTCACAGTCGTTATTCTTGGAATGGGATGGAAGCGGAGCATGTGGAAGGAGAGAGTTATGCATCTACAGCGGAAAATGCAATTGCATCCGCTTCGATGCTGACTGGCAATATACCTTTAAGACATGGGGTGTCGGATAATACTTATCAGTCGGAACAAGTGTTTGATCCGGATTTTGACGAGTCATTGAAAGCTTATCCTGGCTTTTTTCAGTATATTACTGATTATAACAAATCAATGAAAACATTAGCTATTACACCATGGAAAACACTGAATGATAAATTATTGGATGAAGCAAGCGTAACATTCACATCTACTTCGGATGAGGAAACATTAAATAAAGCTTTACAAAATATAGATGAAGAAAATAACCGGGTAATTTATCTTTCTTTTCGAAGTGTTTTAGATGCTGCAGTGAGTGGAGGAGGATGGAATACAGGAAATACCGCTTATGTGGAAGCTATGTCGAAGATGGATGATTATATAGGTCAGTTGCTGGACGCTGTTAGGGCGCGTCCGAATTATTATTACGAAGATTGGTTAGTAGTTGTTACTTCTAATCATGGCGGAACGGCTAATGGTACTTACGGAGGGGTGTCTTTGGAAGAACGAAGTATGTTTGGTGTTTTTTATTATGATCACTTTACACAGCCGAAAGAGATGAATCCGGGAGTAGTAGAAGATGTATTGTGTTTTGATCAGTCATTTTATGGGACAGTTATTGATTCCATAACTCGTACTTCAGACTTGAAAGATATTGCGACTATGCGCCAGATTTATTCGCCCGATTCATTAGATGGTGGAATGACTGTTGAATTCATAATGGCGGCAAGACCTTCTAATAGTCATAGCTATGTTCCTTGGAATCAGGATGGGATAAATATTCTTAGTAAAGGCAATTGGTATGTAAAATTAGATCATACTTATACTTCTGGAGCTGCTTCCTTTTTTGGACAAAGTGATGGGACTATGTCACAAAACGGTGCTGCTAATTTTCTGAATCCTATGGTTCACACATTGACTTCTACCATGAAACTTTATAATTCAGAAGCATATATCGAGACGAAAGAAGAGACTGGTAATGAATATGACAAGGATGGTAATTATGTGGGTGGTGATCAATGGGGGAATATAACTCCTCCATATACAAGGTATATTTCTAAGCGAAGAGGAAAACTGGCTTTATATAATTATTATGATGGGATAAAAAAAACGGCATCTGCTACTGTTATAGAAAAGGAGGTTGATAAGGAAAGTAGGTCTTTTATAGATAATTTCAATTTGGAAATTAATGGAGGAATGAGAAATTCATGCCGTTACATTCTAGAAATTCGTATTTGGAATAAAGAGTTTGCACCGGAGGAGGTTGTGAGTTACAGTAATAAACTGAAGTTGACGGCTTCAGATCCTAATTATAAACATCTTATTGGTTATTGGCAGTTTTATAAGGGCGATAATGGACAATATATACAAGATGATTCGATTGTTGTCAATCAGATAAAGACAGTGAAGAAACGATTTGTAAAAAGCCGTACAATAGGTGCTGATGGCAAAGAAGTGGTAGAATATGAGTATAGGGATATACCGACGGAGGGTATTCGTTTGCGGAAGAAAATAGTAGGTGCCGATGGTAGGAGTTATTATACCAATATTAAAAAAGAGGAAGGTGATATATTGCGGTATATGACTATGCCTAATACGCTATATCAGACGATGTTAGCCGATGGAAGAATGATGGAAAGTGTATTACCAGTGCCTGCCGTCCTGGAATGGATGGGAGTTCCTTTCCCAACTGAAACGACACGTGATCAGAAATTTAAGACTTCTAAATTGGATGGTGTGGCTAGCTCGTATGAAGCAGAGAGTAAAAAAGTGGTATGGCGTGGTATGTTCTTAGGAGATTATACGAAAGATTTGGAATGGCGTGATTATGACAAATAAGCTGTCCATATTTCATTAAGTAAAAAATATAAAAAAGAGCTGAGTATGTGTTGAAAGTTTGAGACATATTCGGCTCTTGTATGATATAAGCCAAAGTTGTCATAATTAAATGTTTCAGAATAGTTGAAAGTTATGATCTACTTTTATAGAAAGACTGTTATTGTATGGATGCTTGCTTGTATATTCGGCTGTATAGCAATAAATGCTCAACCTTCTTTGAAGGAACAGAAAGTGAAAGTTGAAAAGTGGGATAGAAAATTGAAGGTAATGCAGAGTCAATATAGTACCAATCGTTTGTCTCTGGGAAGAAAAACTACCCAAGTGTCAAATGACGATTTGGAACAGTGGAGAGCATTATATAAGGAAGCTGCAGATGATCGTTTGTTGGCGAAGATGGAGTGGCATCGACTAAGGAATATGTATAGAGAAACAACAGATAGCTTGAAAAAGGCTGAGTTAAAACCAATGGTACATGCATGGCTTAAAACTTTTCAGATTTTTGATGGACGATGTCGCCGTGCTTTAAACTACATAGCGCGTTTAGATGTTGATCGTATATTAACTCAGAATGAACAGACTCTTCAAATAGCTAAATTGCAATTGGAGAAGGAAAAAGCGATGAAGGGAAATAAACCTGAAACAATAAGAAGGGCTGTTCTAAAAATAAAGAATGATTATATCTCTGATTTGTATAAACAACTGGACACATTATCCGAATCAGAAAAAGATCTCCAACGTGATTCTATCGCTTTAATATCTAAGGCCTTGGAGTATTATAAGAAAGCGACAAGGAGGATATTCCATAATTGTAGTAACCTCATGACGAAAAATCTTGCCCTTTATCCGGAAGTTTTCTATTTACACAAAATGATGGACAGTGCCAATAACATTTTGCATTACAATTATTTCTTGGTTAATCCTGCAAATATCATGCAAACTCCCCATATACACAGACAGATAATTAACGTCATAATTGAAAAAATTAAGGTTCTGTTTTTCCTATTCTACTTTCTCCTGTAACAGTAATTTCTATTCTATTACCTTTTTCAAGATAGAAAACTTGTTGTACCCAATTAGTATCGGACTTAGAACCATTAGTTGTTTCAAGATAAACCTTCACCTTTACGGAGTTTTTATTTGCAATATAACCGTGGTAATATCCTTTTCGGCAGCGATTGTAGTGATTTTGCGCTATCTTTTCTCCAAGTTCATTGTATTCAAACAATGTAACATTCAAATAAACACCATCGGGAGGATTTTCACCAGTATAAGTGAACATGTAGATTGTATCTGCTATCTCTATCTCTTCGTCGTCATCGCTTGAACACGCAGAGAGCGTTAAAAACATAGCTGTAAGTAACAGCGTAATACTAAAGAACTTTTTCATAAACTTATAAATTATGGTTAATATTAGAAATAAATCCTCGCCACATTTGGCGATAACCACGCATTACAAGTATACAAGAAAGCGCAGACTATCACCCATACGCCTTCTTGGCTCACCACAAGCCACAATACATTATGGGGAAGTCTACGCCTATAAGGTTTCAACTCACCCAATATGTATTGGTTCATTTATAGCTCGTTTAATTTCCGAGGTGGTGATTCAGAAGGCGATTGAGCTATTTTATGTCGTTACAATGATTGGAAAAGTCCAATCTTATTTGTATATTTGGTGCAAATATAACAAATAGTTTAAATGTTATAATCATAAACGTGAATTTTTTAAATATTAATGTAAACAAGGTATAGTTGCCTAAAATTAATAGCATCATTGACGTTATTACCACGATTTCGGATTGAGCGTATATGATGATCAAAAGGAGAATACATAATGCAATTAATATAACTACCACCATATTTGTTTCCCTCCTTCATAGGTGAATATCCGTTCTTCCTTCTTGGTTAAGTCCTTCAGTAAGTAAAGCACTTTGGAGGGGATTGAATCATAGGTTAAGACATCTCCTGCTGCTACTTTCTGTCCTAAAAAACAAGGATCATTTTGGGCAAAGTAGAAAAGCTCATAGAGATGTCTGGTTATGATTTTATAATATTTCCATAAACGTTCGCTGGTGAAAGAATAGTGATGAATCATGTTGTCAATTAAAAAATGCGTAGCCTTATATTTCAGACTGTCTCCTTCATAATGTGATAATACTTTTATTAACTTCAGTGCGATTGGTGCTTGCATAATCTAACGCTATGTCTACACTGTCTTTATTTTTACAAGAGATAAAGACAAAGATAAATATCAGTGTTAAAATCAAAAATATTTTTGTCTTATAGGTTAATAAAGTGCTGGAATTTTAAAAATGGATTTGGTTGAACAAAGGTATGCTATTTACCACTGATTATTAAAGAATCATCACATTTTATATTGTAGATTTATTCTTCACATTTTCGCTGAAACCTTTATTGGAAAGGGAAAAGAGGGTGAAGAGGGAGAGGTTCATCCACTCTTTCATCCAAACAACTTAACAGGATTGATACTTAGAAAATCTTCTACTTTCATACCTCTCTCCAACCACCATTGTTGCCCTTTATATTCTTATTCTTTGTATTTCACAGCCACCGAAACCCTGTAATTACCTGGAACGGGTGTATAAATGGGTTGGTGGGTAGTCCCTTTGTTTTGCAACTTCTTTTCTGCGATTAGTCTTTTTATATGCCGGTATGCAGTAATTTGTGTCATTCCGCAGAGGTACTGGAAGTCTTTCCGGGTGATAAGTTGGTTTTCCGAAAAATACTTTGTCAATTCCATATCTATCTCCACTTCGGAAAGCCCGGCAGAATGTGGCCTGTATTTCGAACGGTGGAATTCCATATCGGAAAGTTCGGCTTTCAGTTCTTTGTCTGCTTTGAATTTGATTGCTTTCAGTTT
>USSR01000168.1 GCA_900557355.1 uncultured Bacteroides sp. | reverse complement strand
TCGGCTGGCGGACTTTGGGCTGTAGTGTCAACGGATGTACTTCAGTTTATTATACTGACGGCGGCTGTACTTATTGTCGTTCCGCTTTCTTTTGGACGTGTTGGTGGCGTTGTGAATTTTATAGAGTCTATTCCTGCTACTTATTTTAATCTTGTGAATGGAGAATATACAATAGGTTTTATTATTGCTTTTGGTGTATACAATGCTATATTTCTCGGTGGAAATTGGGCGTACGTTCAACGTTATGCTAGCGTCAATTCACAGAGTAGCGCACGTAAGGTTGGCTTTTTATTTGGGGGATTGTATGTCGTAAGTGCCGTTCTGTGGATGCTTCCACCAATGATTTACCGTATTGTTAACCCTTCGCTTAGTACGATTGATGCTGAAGGAGCCTATCTTATGATGTGTAAAGAAGTACTTCCAGCCGGTTTGCTAGGGCTTATGCTTAGTGGGATGGTATTTGCTACTGCAAGTTCTCTTAATGCAACTCTTAATATTTCTTCCGGAGTGGTCACTAATGATATATTCAAACGTCTTTTTCCGCAGAGTTCAGATAAAACTTTAATGAGAGTTGCGCGTATTTCAACCATTATATTTGGCTTGCTTGCAATTATTGTAGCATTATTAATTCCCCTTATGGGAGGCATTGTAAATGTAGTGATCAGTGTTGCCGCTTTAACCGGAGTTCCTTTATATCTGCCTATTATATGGACCTTGTTCTCAAAACGACAAACAGAATATTCTGTAATAACGACGACATTAGTCAGTTTAGGAGCAAATGCTTTCTTTAAATTTATTACTCCGTTGTGGGGATTTGGATTTAATCGCGCAGAAGAAATGATTGTAGGAGTTGCTTTTCCTGTATTCTGTTTAATCGCTTTTGAACTCTATTATAAATTGAATCATAAAATATCCCATCGTTATGTAGAATATCAAGAATGGGAAAAAGAAAATAACTGTATAAAAGAGACTGAAAGGAAAGAAGATAAAGTGATGACTGAAGCTGATAATAAATTTAGTAAAAGAGTAATTAGCTATGGGATTTTCTTAACGGGTGCTGCGATTGCTCTGCTTGGTGGGTTAGCAGAAAAAGGAAAGATACTGGTAATAGCTGTGGGCATAGCGTTAGTATTGCTTGCTCTCTGGCTTTATCCTAAAAAAGAAAGAAAATAAATAATACAAAAATAGAATGTTGCAAGAATCATTTTCAAAAGATAAGCGCAACCTGAGAAGTATTTTGCTTTCTGCCGATTTTGTTGTTGTCGGTGGAGGTATTTCGGGGATATGTGCTGCAGTTTCAGCTGCTCGTGCAGGGGTAAAAACCATTCTTGTGCAGGATCGTCCTGTGCTTGGTGGAAATGCGTCGAGCGAGGTGCGACTTTGGATATTGGGTGCTACGTCACATATGGGCAACAATAACCGTTGGTCACGTGAGGGAGGGCTGATTGATGAAATACTGGTAGATAATCTTTATCGTAATAAAGAGGGAAATCCTGTTCTTCTGGATACCTTATTATTAGAAAAAGTCCGTAATGAGCCTAATATTACATTATTGCTCAATACAGCGGTTTATGACGTTGAAAAGCGGTCTCCTGATGAAATATCCAAAATATACGGTTTCTGTTCACAGAATTATACTTTCTATGAAATCAGTGGCAGACTCTTTTGTGACGCTTCGGGCGATGGTATTATTGCGTATCGGGCTGGGGCTGCTTACCGCATGGGGGCTGAAGAAAAACAAGTATATGGTGAATTATTCGCTCCGGATAAAGGAGAATATGGTGAATTGCTTGGACACTCTATCTACTTCTATAGTAAAGATACAGGAAAACCTGTGAAATTTGTTCCTCCTGCTTATGCGCTGGAAGATATCAAAGAAATTCCTCGATGGAATCGTATTAATGCAAGTGAACATGGATGTAAATTCTGGTGGCTTGAATATGGTGGGCGGTTGGATACCATACATGATACTGAAGAGATTAAATGGGAAATATGGAAGGTCGTTTATGGCGTCTGGAATTATATAAAAAATTTCGGAAACTTTCCTGAAGCAGAAACGATGACTCTTGAATGGGTTGGTTTAGTACCAGGTAAAAGGGAAAGTCGAAGATTTGTAGGTGAATATACTCTTGACCAAAAAGATATTATAGAACAGCGACATCACGATGATACAGTGGCCTTTGGAGGATGGGCTATTGATCTCCATCCGGCAGAAGGCGTTTATAGTACGCATAATGGCTGTATGCAATATCATTCCAAAGGTATTTATGAGATTCCTTATCGGTGCTTTGTGAGTAAGGATATAAAGAATCTGTTTTTTGCTGGACGATGTATCAGTGCTTCTCATGTTGCTCATGGTTCATCTCGGGTGATGGCTACGTCCGGGCTGGGAGGACAGGCAGTTGGAATGGCGGCAGCACAGTGTCTTTCGGATGGATTATTACCTGTTGAACTCATTGCTGCTACTCATATGCATAAACTACAACAGAAACTGAATCTTGCTGGACAGAGTATTCCTTTGGTGCCGATTGATGTTAATGTCAATCTGGCTGCTAAAGCCAAAGTATCCGCTTCAAGTGAGTTAAGTTTGTCAGAAATACCTTTTGATGGTCCTTGGTATACATTAGATTACTCTACAGCTCAATTATTACCTTTAGAACCGGGTATTCCGTATAAATTTGAGGTAGAAGTTGATGCGAGTGAGGAAACAAATCTCACAGTAGAATTACGTTATGCGGAGAAGGCTAAAAACTATACGCCGGATATAATTGCAGAAACAGTGAAGTTTAATTTGCGGAAAGGTACTCAAAAGGTAAATATAGATTTGACAAAAAACTTACCATGTCAACAATATGCCTTTGTGACGTTCATGCGAAATGATAAGATACGTCTGCGTATGAGCGAAATGCGTTGTACGGGGCTTTTGTCTGTGTTTAATAAGTTTAATTATGCTGTCAACAACCACGGTTTTCAAACTCCTCCAAAGGGTACAGGACTTGAGTCATTTGAGTTCTGGTGTCCGGACCGCCGTCCGGCAGGGCATAACATTGCAATGAAAATAACGCCTGCTATCGAGTCTTTCGGTAGTGAAAATATAACTAACGGATATGTGCGTCCTACTACGGAACCTAATGCATGGGTAGCTTCTTTAGAAGATGTCTATCCGGAGATAACTTTCAAATGGGATATGCCTCAAAAGATAAGCAGAATATTACTCTTTATGGATACGGATTATGACCATTCTTTAGAATCTGTACAAATGGGACATCCTGAAAATGTGATGCCTTTCTGTTTACGGAGATATAAACTGTCAGATGATAAAGGAACTGTTTTTTTTGAATGTGGAGGGAATTATCATACAATAAATGAAATAAAATTAGATGCTCCTATAATAACCAACTTTATTAAACTGGAAGTGGAACGGCCTATGCAAAATGTTCCTGCTGCAATCTTTCAGATTAATATAGAATAAGAATAAAGTGATAAATAAAAGTTTGCATTAACCATTATTTTAATAACATGAAAAAGAATTACTATCTATGGATCTTGCTGATTATCGTTCAGGTATTTGTGATACAGAACACTTATGCTCAGCAAGGGATGATTACAGGAATTGTGAAGGATGTAAATGGAGAACCTATAATTGGTGCCAGTGTAAAGGTACAGGGCACAACAGTAGGTACAATTACGGATTTGGACGGAAAGTTTTCTGTGAAAGCATCTTCTGGTGCGGTTCTGCAGGTATCTTACATTGGCTATGTGACGGAAAAGATTCAGGTGGGTAACCGCACTGGACTGACTATTACATTGAAAGAAGACTCGCATTTGGTGGATGAGGTGGTAGTGGTAGGTTATGGTACTCAAAAGAAAGTCAATTTGACAGGTTCCGTTGAAGCGGTTAGCGGTAAGGATTTAGCAAAACGCCCTGTTATGAATACGATGTCTGCACTTCAAGGAATGGCATCCGGAGTAACGGTGACTTCAACTTCCGGACAGCCGGGTAAGGAGGATGAATCTATTATGATTCGTGGTATCGGAACACTCAATAATAGCAATCCTCTGGTGCTTATTGATGGTGTTGCCAGTTCTGTAAATGCCGTCAACCCGCAAGATATTGAGAGTATTTCAATTTTGAAAGATGCATCTTCTGCCGCAATTTACGGCTCACGTGCTGCAAACGGTGTGGTATTAATAACTACCAAACGTGCGGAGGAGGGTAAACTCAGAATTAGTTTTAATAGTAATGTCGGGTTGCAAAAGATGACGGAACAGCCTAAATTTTTGGGAGCTATTGATTATATGGAACTGTATGACTTAGCTAATTCTAATGATACCCGTAATATGAATACGGGTGCGGCAGGCGGAGTAATATATGGTGAAGATTATATTGCGAATTATAAGGCGAAGATGAATCAGGATCCTTATAATTATCCGAATACCGATTGGCAGGCTATTACTTATAAAGAACCGGCAATACAACACATGCATAATTTAACATTGAGTGGAGGAACAGAGAAACTTAGAGCATTGGCTTCTTTAAATTACACAGACCAAGAAGGGGTTTTCCCGGATACTTATATGAAACGTTACAGTGTGCGTGTCAATACTGATTACAAGTTTAATGATAAACTTTCCGCCGGAATTGATATTTCGGGTCGTCATTCTGTTGTTTCGGAACCAGGTTCGGATGTAGCGTCGATTATTGGTGCTGTTCGTCGTACTGCACCTATTTACCCATGGGTGACTCCGAACGGTAATCCTGCTTATGTACAAATTGGAGCGAATACATGGGCTTTATCGCAAGAGAAATTAAAAGGATATAATAGAAACTGGTATCAGGAAGCGGTAGTGAATATGAAAGTAGCTTACTCTCCGATAAAAGAGATCCGTTTGGATGTTTCGTATTCTCCAAAGTTCAATTTTGATTCTAATAAGGTTTACAATAATATTGTGCCGTTTTATGATGTTGATGATAATCCAGTGACAACGGTGCAAAAAAGAGCCTTGGTTCAAAGAAGGAACTACACTTTTAACGATGACTTTAAATTCTTGATTAATTTCGATAAAGACTTTCATAAGCATAGCATTCAGCTTTTGGCGGGTTTTCAGCAGATTACATATTATGGAGAAAATTTGTATGGTCGTAGAGAAGGGAGTGAGTTTAACTATGATCAAATAGCTTCTTTCCCGGTGGTTAATCAGTCTACTGACGGTAATGCTTCAGAAATGGCATTGCAGTCTTTCTTCGGACGGTTAAACTATGACTATGCAGGCAAATATCTATTTGAGGCTAATGTTCGTTATGATGGTTCTTCCCGTTTTGCCAAAGGGAATAGATGGGGATTGTTTCCTTCTTTCTCCGCCGGTTGGCGTATTAGCGAAGAGAACTTTATGAAAAATATCAAGTGGCTAAGCAATGCCAAATTGAGAGCTTCATGGGGACAGCTGGGTAATCAGGAAGTTGGAAGTTACTATCCGTTCTCTATGGATATAAATCTGGCAGAGCCTGTCGTGTTTAATGGTAAGGTTGTTCAAGGATATGCCGCAAGAGACTATGCTTTCAGAGACATTTCCTGGGAAACAACAACAATGACGAATGTAGGTATCGATCTTGGTTT
Organism: uncultured Bacteroides sp.; assembly: GCA_900557355.1. Lineage (GTDB taxonomy): Bacteria > Bacteroidota > Bacteroidia > Bacteroidales > Bacteroidaceae > Bacteroides. The sequence continues at coordinate 5,617 of USSR01000168.1, read as the reverse complement.
CTTTAATAATAAATTGAATTTTACTTTTGATTATTATGTCAGGAAAACCCGCGATATATTGATGAATCTGGATATTCCTTCTTTCATGGGGTATAATAACTCCCCATTGAGAAATGCCGGAGTAGTTGAAAATAAAGGATGGGAACTTAGTCTTGCTTTCAATGACCGTATTGGAGATTTCTCTTATCGTATTTCAGCCAATCTTTCGGACGTGAAGAATGAAATCAAGGATATGAAAGGCATCGTGAACAACTTTGATGACTTGTATACCAATCGTGCGGGATATTCCATAAACTCGATTTGGGGATTGGAGGCGGATGGTTTGTTTGCTTCGTTCAATGATGCCCGGTCTTATCCGGTAACACAGTTCGGAAATCTGCAGGGAGGAGATATTAAATACAAAGATCAACCGACAATTGATACGGATGGCGATGGTATACCTGATACTGGCGACGGTCAGATTACATCGGAAGATTATGTCGTGATTGGTAATACAATACCGAGATATACATATAGCTTTAATCTGGCAGCTGAATATAAGAACTTTGACATTGAATTGTTCTTCCAAGGGGTGGGCAAACGGGATGGCTATTTGCGCGATGATCTTGCCTGGGCCTTTAATAATGGTGCAAAAGTGCAGCAATGGCAAAAAGATAATATGTGGAAAGAAGGAGAAACGAATTCTAAATATCCCCGTATGTTTATTTCCAGTGCAAATAATATAAAGCCTTCTACTTACTGGCTGCAGGATGCTTCTTATCTTAGATTGAAGAATCTTCAGATCGGCTATACTATTCCACGGAAAATACTTAGTCATACATTCCTTGACGGAGTACGTGTTTACTTTTCTGCCCAGAACTTATTCACATTCGATAAAATGACAGAGGGGTACGATCCGGAACAACATCCTACAAAAGCACAAAATTCAGTGCCTTTGTTGAAAACTTATTCTTTTGGAATTAATGTCAATTTCTAACTTAAGTACATATTTATATGAAAAAATATATAGTCTATATTGTTTATACGTCATTACTTTTCATATTCGGAGGTTGTGATGTGCTGGATAAATATCCTTTGGATAAACCAAATCAAGATACTTTTTGGAATAATGCCAGTGAAATTAATGGAGGGGTAGTAGGATGTTATCGTTTTTTGATTGCACAGCCTAATGTAGAATATTTGTTTCCGATAGCTCCCGATCTGATGACTGATATAGGCTTTCCTCGTCAGGAAAGTGACTGGAAAAAGGTGGCACAAGGTCAACATGACAGTAATCTTCATTCAATAAGAGAGGTTTGGCATTATGCTTATCAGGGAGTTGGACGGTGTAATTTAATGCTGGAGATTATAGAAAAGAAATCAGCAGTATTGAGTCCGGAACAATATAAGCAATATAAAGGCGAATGTCTTTTCCTTAGAGGTTTTTATTATTCTCGGTTGATTTCTTTTTTCGGAGATGTGCCTCTAATTCTAAAACCGATTGAATCGGAGTCTGAAGCCTCTAAATTTGTACGCGAATCTAAGGATGTCGTGCTTCAACAGATTTTGAAAGATTTTACAGATGCTGCTACCCTGTTGGAAGAGCAGTATGTTGATCCGCTTTGCCTTGGGCGTGCTACAAGGGGGACGGCAAATGCGTATAAGGCACGTATTGCCCTTTATAATAAAAAATGGGAAGTAGCTGCCGAGGCTGCTGAAGCGGTTATTTCTTCTGAAATATATAAGCTCTATCCTAAATACGGAGATTTGTTTCTGGTGTCCGGATTGACGGATGCGAATAATAAGGAAATTATTTTGAAAGCGGAATTTAGTGCAGAGATTCCTTTGTATCATAAGTTACCTCTTCATATGCAGTCTCGTAATTTGAATGGATATTCCACTATGGTGCCGACACAAAATTTGATAGACTCATATCATTGTATTGATGGAAAGAATATTGCAGAGTCTCCATTATTTAATAAGAAGAAACCATTTGAAAATCGTGATCCGCGTTTGCGTTTAGGATTTGTAGTCCCTGGGGATAGATATGGAGATTTTATATTTGAGTCACATGTTGATAGCACTTCATGTTGGAGTTATGCAGAAAATGGTAAGGTGACCAATAAGGATTGTTATTCCTTTAGTCCATATACCTCTTATACGGGATATTGTACGAGAAAATTTAGTGATCCTTCTTATGCAGACAAAAATGAAAAAGGGGATTATCCTCTTATTCTCTGTCGCTATGCTGAAGTGCTTTTGACTTATGCAGAGGCAAAAATAGAAGCGAATGATATTGATAAAAGTGTAGTTGATGCTTTGAATGAAGTTCGCAATGGACGTGACGATGTAAAAATGCCGGCTTTGTCGTTATCGGATTTGTCGGATCAGTCAAAAGCACGGGTGATTGTTCGTCATGAGCGTAAGGTAGAATTAGCCTTTGAAGGATTCCGCTATTTTGATATCCGTCGTTGGGATGGCTTTTGGAAATATGCCAATCGTCCGGTGATGGGACGTCCTTTTAAAGGTAAATTTGAGGACTGGCCGAATGTGACATTTGATGAGAACGATGAGCCTGTGTACGATTATGATGCTTATATGCCACATCCTTCTTCTGATTATCGTTTGGTTGAAAACCGGACATTCGTTCAGCAAAAGCATGAGCTATGGCCAATACCACAGCGAGAAAGAAATGTGAGCCCGCAGTTAACGCAGAATCCAGGATTCTAACGCTATCTTTCGGGAAACTGAATGTGTGTGGAAAATAAATATATCTTTTAAATTTAGTAGTATGATGAAAATGAAATATATATATCGCCGATGGCTATTTTTAATGGCTGGTGCATTATTGGTTGCTAACTTTGCATCTTGTAATGATAATGATGAGAATTCTCCCATTTTACCTCCGACTTATAGTGTTGACAGAAGTAATATGTTCGGTATTCATGAGCAGCCCAAAGTGGGCGAAAACATTGGCGGACAGTCTGATAATGGGGTAACTCCACAATTGGTTGCTGATATGTGCGGGGCCTTGGGAGTTAAGTCTTTCCGAATGTTGCTCCATCTTTCATGGGTATTTGATCACGATGCTGAAGGAAACTTGATATTTAAAGAGGATAATCTTCAGAAATTTAAGGATTATGCTGCTCTGTTGACAGAAAAGGGAGTGCGTAATATAATGCTCACCAATGCAGCTTATATGTATCCTTATGGATGTACGCGTTCACATTGGAAAGCTGTCCCGGAACCGGGGACAGAACTTTATATAAAGTTTATGCAGCAGATAGAAGATAGCTATAAAATGTTAGCAGCTGCTTTCCCTGATGTGACTCAGTTTGAAGTGGGAAATGAATTGAACGCCCCGAAGGGTCACAATTTATGTAAGGATGGATTTAGAGATGGGGCGACAGCAGAAGAAAATGCACCTTTTATATTTACTACTAGTGAGCAGGCATTGGTGACAGCGGATATTTGTTATTATGCCAATAGGGGAGTGAAAGCGGCAAATCCGAAAGCAAAAGTCGTGGCTCCTGGTCTTTATATGGTCGATATTCCCGAAACGAAAGCATATTTGAGTGCTATATATGATCATATTGTATCGGGTAAATTACCTTCGACCAGTATGGAGGGAGGTAAACGGAAACTGGCCGCTGATACTGATCCAAGCCATTACTTTGAATATCTGAACTGGCATCCTTATATTCATGAAAAACATACCTTATCATGGCTGGCAATGAATGAGTCATTGTATCAGATTGCTGTTGATCATGGCGATGCAGGGAGAAAGATTATTATCTCCGAGTTCGGCTATTTTGACAGTTATCTTGAACGGAGGGAAGAATTGATAGCGGATGTGTGTGTACCTGCTATTGTAGCCCTGACAGAACGACTTCAAACGATAGAGTCCGTATATATGTTCAGAATGTTCAACTGGACATCTGCAGGAAGCACTGTTGTAGAGACAGAGCAGACATATGGGATTTTTGATTCACCGATGCAGCCGTTGGGAGTTCGTCCCAAGCCTGTTGCCTTAAGTTTATTTTTCCATTTCAATGGGGTGGAGTCAGATCCGGATCCATTGTATAAGTATATGAAATAAAATGATGTATTAATCTTGAATAACAAAGTATCATGAAACAATATATTTCATTTCTATTATTAGTATTTACAGGATTGTCATGTTGGTCTTGTAAAGATGATGTTGAACGTCCAGCACTTGTGACGTCGGAAATTGAACTGGCTGTTCCTAAAAATGATGTCTCAATTGATTTGGATAAAGTACGCCAGATCACTTTTGCCTGGCAGGAAGCTTTTTTAGTAGACAAATATAATTTGCTTTTAAGTAATAGCGAGGATATGTCGAGTCCGGTAGTTGTTGAAGCAAGAAGAACTCCTCATTTGATATCTTCTTCTGATATGAATGATATTGCGGCTAAATTGGGAATTGCTTCCGGCTATACGGGTAAGATTTATTGGACAGTACAATCCGGGAAATCGTCTCAGCCTTCATCTGCGGAAATTCGTTCTTTGATGGTGACAAGGTTAATGGCACAGCCGTTAACGCCAGCTAAGGATACTACTTTAGAACTAGACTATGAAGCAATGGATACAGAGGTGAAGTTTTCATGGGAACCTATGCCGGATACAGAATCTTATCAGCTCTTAATTAGTGCTAATGCAGATTTGTCTGACCCATTAATTGATATGGAAGTGGAAAAAACATCCACTGCTCTAACATATAGCCAACTACAGGAAATGGTGGATAATAAGGCAGCCGGACTGAAACGTTATAAAGCTAATACCCTTTATTGGAATGTGAAAGTGGGAGACCGCCTGATGGCGAATTCAGCCTGGAGATTTAAATTGTATGGAACGAAGATCTTTACGGATGTTCGTGGTGATGAATCGATTACATATAAAGTGGCTGTAATTTCGAATGGTGATTCTGAAGTTGTATGGTTGGCTGAAAACCTTCGAACTACTAAATTGAATACAGGTGAATCGCTTATTTGTGAAGGACAGGAAAATGACAAATCTCAATGTTTCCCTGCCGAAGAAGCTAAGAAGAGTGCAACTACTCTTGTTCCGGATGCAATCCGTAAAGTTGCCGGAATGTATTATCGTATCGGATTGATAGGTGATAATTCATCATCAGTAACTTGGCCGAATTTGTTAGCTCCTGAAGGGTGGCGGGTTCCTGAATTACAGGATTATGTAAATCTGGCCAAAGCTTCTTTGGATGTTTGTGATTATCTGGAGGTCTTGAGATGTCCGGAAGTCTATCCTTCCCTACAGATTGGTGATAAAAAGCTAAAGAAAGATCTGATGAATTCTTGGGGGATGAATATGGCCCCATGTGGTACAAATAGAGATGGAAGTCTGTATATCAAAGAATTTGGAGATCTGGATGGATTGCATATGGTTTTTGCCATAAATAGTGTTTCTCAATTTGCTACGTTGGAGATTGCCGCTGCAACAGCTAAAGGAGGAGCAAGAGCCATTGCTTTAGGAAAGAATGCTCCGATAGTAGTTCGTCTGATATATACTGGTGATGATAAATAATCAATGATAGAAAAAGAGATAAAATGATTGAGTGCTTTAAGAAAATATTTAGTAAAGTTTTGTTTGTAGTGCTTGT
>USSR01000167.1 GCA_900557355.1 uncultured Bacteroides sp. | reverse complement strand
GATCGTAGACAAATATGCACTGAATAAGGCTCAAACCAAATTGGTGCGCGGACTTGCTAAATGGCGCAGAAAAACAGTCAATTTTGTAGATGACCTCGCTCTTGGAGCAGCAGAAGCCCTTAGTGCAAGTACTGCCAAGAAAGCAGCCGAAACAGAACAACCGGAAGCTAAGAAAGAGGAAAAGAGTGCTGTTAGCTCAGGTCCGATAGTGATTACTCCTAAAGCTGAAGTGGAAGTGAAAACCCCGGCTGAAACAGCCAAAGCAACCGTTGTACCTGCTACTCCGCTTACTCCGGCCACTCCTGTTGCTTCTGGTACAATGCCCGGCTATAAAGAAGTAGCTCCGGATCAACTGCCGACAAATGCTATCCAAATGGGTGCAGGCAAATTAGTACTTGTAATTGGTACAGATGCTTTCAATATGACCATGATGACAGCTAATGCAGGTGGTTCATTGGGAAAATCCTCAGGTAAGCCTGTTATCTTCAGTTTCCTTTCACCTGATCAACCTTACGAACAGATGGAAGCTGCTGAAACTTACACCGTTCGCTTCTATCCGGCAAACCAGACAGAACCTTCAGTTGTTCTGGAATGTAAGAAGATGCCTTCACAGGCTCCTATGGAAGGTCAGCCACGCATGTATGTAGGCGAAATTCTAAAGGCATTCGTAAAATAATAACTAATTACTTAATTACGTGGAAATAAAAGCTAAATTCGATCATTTTAATATCAACGTCACCGATCTGGAACGTAGTATTGCTTTCTATGAAAAAGCATTGGGATTGAAAGAACATCACCGCAAAGAAGCCTCGAACGGCTCTTTCACGCTGGTTTACCTGACAGACAACAGTACAGGTTTCCTTCTGGAACTGACTTGTCTGAAAGATCATCCTCAAGCTTATGAACTTGGAGAGAACGAAAGCCATTTATGCTTCCGTGTTGCCGGTGATTATGAGGCTATTCACCAATACCATAAAGAAATGGGTTGGGTATGCTTTGAAAATACAGCTATGGGATTATACTTCATCCATGATCCGGACGATTACTGGATAGAAGTACTTCCAGCAAAATAGAGTATAAAATGATAGGGTGATAAGGTGATAGGGTGATAAAGTGATGAGCATACATTCCCCTATCATCTTATCACTTTATCACCCTATCACCTTATCACTTTCTATTTATGACGATTCGCCCTTTTCTTCCGTATATCCGCCTTCATCTTGGCAGCACCGGAACCATGTTTCCCGGTAATATACGATTTCTTCTTGGCTTTAGTCTTTACCTTTCCATCTTCCTTGGGCTTGTCTTTCTTTCCTTTAAAGACGATACCGCCCATTATTGCATCTTCTATACTCATATTCGGTTTCTATTACTATATATATTTATAAGCCGACACAAAGATAGTTTTTTTCTACCAATAGACTGCATTTTTCGTATCTTTGCGGACAACTTTTAGAGATTGAATAGAATGAACACTACGCTGCTTACTGCTGATAAAGACCCGATGGGTGCTGCTATTGCCGATTATTATAAACGACACAAGGCCGAACGGCTACGGGTTTTCTCCTCACAGTTCGATGAGGATGAAATTCCGGTAAAGGAACTTTTTCGTACGGAAAAGCAGATGCCTCTTCTGGAACGTACCGCCCTGCAACTGGCTACGGGAAAGATTCTGGATGTGGGAGCCGGAAGCGGTTGCCACAGCCTTGCCTTGCAGGAAGCAGGCAAAGAGGTACATGCCATTGATATTTCGCCGCTTTCAGTAGAAGTTATGCAACAACGCGGCGTACGGCATGCCACATTGCTCAATCTGTTCGATGAGCATTTCCGTGAGACATACGACACGATATTAATGTTGATGAACGGTTCGGGAATCATCGGCAAACTGGAAAATCTGCCTGCCTTCTTCAAAAGGATGAAGCAATTGCTACAACCCGGTGGCTGTATCTTTATGGATTCCAGTGATCTGCGCTATCTGTTTGAGGAAGAAGACGGAAGTTTTGTGATCGACCTGGCAGGTGACTATTATGGAGAAGTAGACTTCCAGATGCAATATAAGGATATCTTGGGAGAGTCATTCGACTGGCTTTACATTGATTTCCAGACACTCAGTCTTTATGCAGCCGAAAATGGTTTCCAAGCGGAGTTGATAAAAGAAGGAAAGCACTACAATTATTTAGCCAAGTTGACCTTAAAATAAGGTCAACCCGGACTTTCTGGTTATTATTTCTTTAACAGCATTTCGTCAATCTTCTTCGTTAATGCAGCAAATTCCTTCTCATTGTACAGGCGGGTCAGCATTACGATGCGTCCGTCTTTATCAATCAGTACATTGCGGGTAATTCCGGCATTGCGAAGCGCATATTTGGCAAAAATATCTGCACCTGGATCTAAGCCCAAGGGATAAGTAATGCCAGTCGACTTACCGAATGCAATCACTTTGTCCAACGGTTCATCACGGTCTATACCGATAAGGGCAAATGCAGAATTATCTTTGTGTTTCAACCAGATATCCTTTTCTATAAAAGGCATTTCTTTGCGGCATACGCCACACCAACTGGCAGTGAATTGTAACATCACCACTTTTCCACGGAGTTCGGAAAGGGTAACTTTCTTACCATCTGTCAGGGTAATGGTAAAGTTGGGAGCCATCTCCCCTACTCTTACAATGTAACCGGTGCTATCGGCAGCTACTTCCTGCGCTTTGCCCGATAAACCACAAAGGACAAACAGGATAAACATCAAACTCTTTACTACTTTCATCAATCTTATACTTTTAAGTTATTCTTAAAACGGGAACAATAACGGAAGCATAAAGATCATCACAATTCCCATAATTATCTGTAAAGGCAAACCAACTTTAACATAATCCATGAATGTATAACGTCCCGCAGGCATCACCAACGCGTTGGGCGGAGTAGAAAACGGAGAAGCAAAACACATGCTGGCTGCCACGGTTACGGCAAACAGGAATGGATATGGACTCAAATCCAACTGTATGGCGGCCTGGAGGGCAATCGGAGCCAAAAGTACCGCCGTAGCCGTATTACTAATAAACATAGTCATCAGCGAAGTGGTGAAATAGATACCCGCCAACAATATATAAGGTCCGTAACTACCTAATCCGTTGACTAATGATTGAGATACCAAATTGGATGCTCCGGTCTTTTCCAATGCCAGTGACATGGGCATCATTGCGGCAATCAATACGATACTTTCCCAATTAATGGTTTTATATGCTGCTTCTACATTCCTTAGGCAGCCGGTGAGCACCATCAGCAGACCTGCAATCATTACTGCCGTTACCGGAGCAATAGGGATGAAGTCGAACATCATCATTACCACCATTCCCAACATGATTATGGCAGCAACAGGTGCTTTATGATTCAATGTTACTTTAGCAGCCTCAGCAAGCGGTTGTCCAAGTACTACCCAATCGGAGGGATCTTCACTCAAACGCGCTATATTCTCCCATGTTCCCTGCACCAACAGCACATCTCCCGAATGCATCTTTTCATCTTTTAGATTCTTCAGAATATACTGGCGCTTGCGTTGGATACCCAAGATATTCACACCATATTTTTCCCTGAAACCTGAATCTTTTACCGGCTTATTTACCAGATTGGAGGCAGGCATCAATACTATTTCAGCAATACCGATTTCTGTAAATTCCAGTTCTTCACTTTTTGCTTCTACCGTACCTTCCGCTGCATGGGTATCCAACAACTTTAATGTATTTTCTTCGGCAAAATGTTCTACATTCGTAAAATCACCCAATACATACAGAATATCATTCTCTTGAATAACTGTATCAGCAGCAGCCATTTCCTGGCTCATCGTCTTAAAAAAGTGACGACGAGAAGAGGATGACTGACGCCGAACTTCCATTATACCTACATTATAGCGTTGTGGAATACTTAATTCCTGTATGGTCTTTCCAGTTAAAGGCGATTTACTTTCGACCTGCACCCGACACAAATTCTGAAATAGTTGGTACTCTCCCGCCAGTTCTTTCAGCGATTTGTTCTTTTTACCCTTACGATCCTTGTCACCTTTCTTAGTCAGGAAAATTTTACTCAATGGAATTAAGATTATCAATCCGACAGCCACACAAACCAATCCTACAGGAGTAAACGAAAAAAATGTAAGAGGTGTATATCCTGCAGAGGTCAATGCTTCTTGAATTACAAGGTTCGGCGGTGTACCGATAAGCGTCATCATACCTCCCATGCTACTGGCAAACGCAAGCGGCATCAACAGTCGGCTGACATTGATCTGCGTCCCCATAGCCATACTGACTACAATGGGAAGCATCAAAGCTACTGTTCCGGTATTGCTGACAAAAGCACCGATAAAGGCAGTCACCAATACAATAAGAACGAAAAGTTTCAACTCACTGTCACCAGCCAACTTCAGGATACGACTACTTATCATCTTTGCCAATCCCGTCTGAAAGATAGCACCGCCCACAACGAACAATCCTATCATCATTATAACAACGGAGTTAGAGAAGCCTGTCAATGCTTCTTCCGGGGTCAGGATACCGAATATAATTAGTAACACCAGAGCACAAAGCGCAACTAAATCCGAACGCACTTTGCCACTCATAAAGAATATCGCAGATAGGAATAAAATAATGAGAGTAATATACATAAAGATATAAAATTTATCAGTTATTAAACAATTCAACAGTGATTTTTGTTCTAAGGCGTTGCAAATATCACAAAAATCAGCACGATGGACAATAGGGTAAATCCTTTTTGAACTAAATAAGCGACAAATATCTCACTAAATTATAAATAAAGTATAGATTATTAGCATTATATTTATAACTTTGAATCCGGAAATGATAGTATGGGATCCCCCCTTTTATCAGTTAAATTCTATAACAGCAATGGGAAACGACAACACAATTACAGGCACCTTCAATGGAACAGTCCATCTGGAATACCTACCATGTATTAATTATGCAATGATACACAATCATGTGCCTTCATGCAATTTCTGCGAACTCATGAATAGTGATGAAGTCGACTGGAATAACATCAAAGTATCCATAGACGGAGAACTTATTAAATACTCAGAAAGCATTCTTGAAATAATTCCACCCGGACAGAACATACAAATCAACAATCTGGAAATATCACCTGAAAGTGAAAAGCTAATCGAACTCACAGAAGGTATCGAAACTAATTTTCATCTGACTATTACGATTTCCGGTGAGATAGCCCATCAGCAAACATTTCCCATCAAACTGATGACATACGATCAGTGGACTGGTTCCAGGATCATGCCCGAACTCTTAGCGACATTTGTGACTCCCAATCACCCTATACTTTCAAGAATTAGTGTAAAAGCCTCACAATTCCTTGAAAAGTGGACCGGAAACTCTGCCTTAGACGAGTATCAGACACAGGATCCCAACCGAGTGCGTGCACAGGTAGCTGCTATTTATGAAGCTCTCCGGTCTGAGTCTTTAATATATTCTACGGTTCCGGCCAGCTTTGAAACTTCGGGGCAGCGTGTCCGCTTGGTAGATAATGTACTCACCAGTAAGCTGGGTACATGTATAGACCTGACTTTACTCTATGCTTCCTGTCTGGAAGCAAATGGCATTCATCCTCTTTTAATCTTATTGAAAGGACATATATTGGTAGGTGCATGGCTTACAGAAGATATTTATCATCAAACCGTAGGCGATGATGCCTCCTTTCTACTCAAAGGAAGTGCAAATGGTATCAGCGACATTGTATTAGTAGAGACAACCGCACTGGCATCTTCACAGAATATTTCATTTGAAGAAGCCGCTACAATGGCTCAGAGAGAAATCAAAGAAGAAAACAGATTTGAGCTGTTTATCGATGTATATAGGTGCAGACTGGATAAAATCCGCCCATTGCCGCAACGCATAAACCATAACGGTGAATGGCAAATAGAAAACAGCGGAATAGAGCATGAGAATGTAACCCAAAGAATACACCAACTGGACCGGTATGAAATAAAGCTGGAGGACGGCAAGGATGAAATAACCAAGCAGATTATTTGGGAAAGAAAATTACTGGACTTTTCTTTACGCAATAATCTGATCAACATCCGGCTTGGCAGAAGAGTTATACCATTCATATCTTTCGAAATTGACCATCTGGAAGATCATCTGCAAGCCGGAGAAAACTACCAGATATTACCCAGTCCCGCTAAAAGTAAAATAGAACCTGGTGAGACTGGTCTCTATGATTCTTCTTTATGGAAAGAGAATTTGGAAGAATTAGTAATCAGCGAGTTGAGAAACAAAAAACTTCGTTCTTATCTGACCGAAAGCGAACTACAGAATTCACTCAAATTTGTATACCGTACATCGCGAACTGCCATCGAAGAAAATGGTGCCAATTCACTGTTCCTTGTTTTAGGAATCCTGAAATGGTACGAGTCTCCTAAGAGTGTAAAACCACGCTTTGCTCCTATTTTACTGTTACCGGTAGACATTGTGCGCCGTGGAGGCTCAAGCGGATATATCATCCGCACCAGAGACGAAGAAATTATATTGAACATAACGCTCGTCGAACTATTGAAACAACAGTTCAGTGTTAATCTTTCCGGGTTGAATCCGTTGCCAAAAGATGATAGTGGCGTAGACGTGAAAAAGATATTCGCAACGATTCGTACCTGCATTCGTAATATGAAAGGTTGGGATGTAGTGGAAGAATCCATGTTGGGGTTATTCTCATTCAACAAGTTTGTCATGTGGAATGACATTCATACCAATGCAGACAAATTGAAAAAGAACGCCATTATAGCCAGTCTAATGGAAAATCGTATTCAATGGCAGGATACGACTCCGGAAATTGACGCCAGAGAAATAGACAAAAATCTTGAGCCTATCCATTTTGCCATTCCTGTTGATGTCGATTCTTCGCAGTTGGAAGCCGTTATTGAATCAGGAGAAGGAAAGAGTTTCATATTGCATGGCCCTCCGGGAACCGGTAAATCACAGACCATCACCAATATGATAGCCAATGCCCTGTACAAAGGAAAACGTGTGCTGTTTGTAGCAGAAAAAATGGCGGCACTTTCTGTAGTACAAAACCGTCTGACTAAGATAGGATTAGATCCGTTCTGTCTAGAACTACATTCTAATAAGGTCACTAAATCTCATTTTCTGGCTCAGCTTCAGAAGGCTATAGAAGTCATTCATATCCAGTCTCCAGCTGAGTTTGAAAGTACTTCAAAGCAATGTTTTGAACGTAGAAAAAAATTGATCAATTATATGGAAGCGTTGCATAATCCCCATGCTTCCGGTTTCTCTCTATACGATTGTATAACAAATTATTTGTCGATACAGGGAGATGAATTGTCTATCGACTTTTCTCTATTACCCTCCATCACCAAGAATCAACTGACAGACTTTTCCGAAAAGATCCAGGAACTGGATACAGTTTTTCAGATAACAGGGCATCCGCAAGACCACCCATTAAAGGGTCTGGAACCATACGATACTTCCATAGAAAACTCTCAGAAACTACAAGCCGGCATCAGACGCTTTATTAATTTATTCACCTCGATTACCGCTAACAGAAAGTTGCTTTCAAATAGTCTGGGAATCTCGATGCCTGATAATTGGGATGGGATCAACTGGATGGGAAAGATATGTAACCAACTTCTATCCATCCCATATCTGAATAAAACGTTATTGGAAATGGGTGGTAATACCGACTTGATAGAAGAATGGAAAGATATTATCCTGTCCGGTCGTAAGCGAGATCAGTTACAAGCAGAACTGGGTAAAGACTATGCACCCCAAATTCTGGAAGAAAATGCATTTGCCCTCCAGCAAGAATGGAAAGCTATCGAATTGAAATGGTTCTTACCTAAATTCTTTGCCAAACGTTCTTATCTGAAAAAGCTCAGACTTTACAATACGAGTTTGCATTCAGCACAAATACCAAGCCTGTTAGAAAAGTTAAATGCTTATCAAAAGAATAATAAGATCATTCAGGAGCAAGCTTCCGAATTATCATCTTCTTTCGGCTTCTTAGGAAGGAAAAATAAAGAGAAATGGGATGATATTGATTCTATACTTAAGAATCTTCCGATAATTTACAACACTTTATCGGAATACGCAGCAATCGTTCAACAGCCATTTGCAGAAGTTCTGAATCAATTTGCAAATAAAATCAGTATTGACTGGAACGCATTCCAGCAGTCTAATGAAAATACATTCAGGCAATTAATCGATACATCCAACGAGTTGAATACGGTTCTCAATGAAATAAAAGGTTCATGCTACATACAACTGCCGGATAATAATCTTGAAATGAAACTACCGGTTCTACTGAATACCTGGTTAACTCACTTCAATAAGATTAAAGATTGGGGACAATGGTGCATCCGTAAGAGAGAATTGGAATCCCTGCATTTAACCGTAATTATCAACTATATAACAGATAAGCATAAAAGCGGATCGGAAGCTTCTGATGCGTATATGAAGGGCGTTTATCACCAATTAGCTCTAAAAACCGTTGATGCAGACGAAACTTTACGTCTTTTCAACGGATTGCTATTTGAGGAAATGATCAGCAAATACAAACAGTTGACTGTAGATTTTCAAGAGTTGAGTAAAAAGGAACTATACTGTAGATTAGCAGCCAAAATACCATCACTGACAATGGAAGCCGCCTCCAGTTCCGAAATAGGAATTCTAAAAAGGAACATTTCAAATGGAGGACGCGGCACATCTATCCGGAGAATTATAGACCAGATACCAACTCTGTTGCCCAAGCTATGTCCATGCATGTTGATGAGTCCGATATCAGTGGCTCAGTATATCGATCTGGATGCAGAGAAGTTCGATCTTGTTATTTTCGACGAAGCATCACAGATGCCTACCAGCGAGGCAGTCGGTGCAATAGCCCGCGGCAACGCATTAGTGGTAGTAGGTGATCCCAAGCAAATGCCTCCAACAAGTTTCTTCTCCTCTTCACAAGTAGACGAGGAAGAAGCTGAATTTGACGATATGGAGAGCATTCTGGATGATTGCATCTCGTTATCCATTCCATCCCGTTATCTGACTTGGCACTATCGGAGCAAACACGAAAGTCTGATTGCTTTCAGTAATTCTTGGTATTACAATGGAAAGTTATATACTTTTCCTTCTGTGGATGAAAGAATTTCAAAAGTACGTTTAGTTCAGGTAGATGGTACGTATGATAAAGGACGTACACGCAGCAATCATGCCGAAGCGGAAGCCATTGTGAAAGAAATACTGAACCGGCTACGTACATCTGAAGTTCCTGAAAAAAGCATAGGTGTCGTGTCTTTCAGCCAGGTACAGCAAAACCTGATAGAAGATATGCTCATTGAGGAGCTGAACAAATATCCTGAATTGGAAGAAAAAGCTTTCCAAAGTAATGAACCTATTTTCATCAAGAATCTGGAGAATGTGCAAGGTGATGAGCGGGATATTATTCTTTTCTCTATAGGATACGGTCCGGACAGGAATGGCAATGTATCCATGAATTTCGGACCATTGAATAATCAAGGCGGCGAGCGTCGTCTGAATGTAGCCGTATCGCGTGCACGTTATGAAATGATTATCTTCTCAACCTTACGCTCCGAACAAATAGATTTGAAACGTACAAAGTCCAAAGGTGTGGAAGGCTTAAAGAGATTTCTTGAATTTGCAGAACGCGGTACCTCACCTATTCCGGCCATCCAACTACAGAACCTGCAACAAAGTAATCTTATTACTTTAATTGCACAGGAACTTACTCAGCGTGGTTATAAAGTGGATACTCTGGTAGGGCGGTCAAACTTTAAGGTGGATTTAGCGATTGTCAATCCATTGCAACCGGATACATATATTTTGGGAATATTGTGTGACGGCAGAAACTATTATGAAACGAAAACCACCAGAGACCGTGAAATAGTACAACCGAATGTTTTGCAGATGCTCCACTGGAATGTAATGCGTGTATGGTCCGTCGACTGGTTTGAACATAAAGAGAACGTCATGGAGCGCATTATCAAAAAGCTGGAATATTTAAAAAACACAAAAGCAGAAGAACAGCCTCCTCTTCCGACAGAGAATAATGTTCTGAAAACATTCAGTATAGAAAACGAACCTGTTGTAGAGTTAGTGAACAATAGAGAAAGAGAGTATATATTCGCTGACTTGCCTGATATAGGCTACAGTACAGATATCGATACCGTAATGGCTTCCTCCTATCAGGTTAAAAAACAACTTCAACAAATAGTCAGGATTGAACAACCCATAACAAATACTCTGCTGTATAAAAGGATATTACGAATTTGGAATTTGACAAGAGTTACCACCCGTTTGCAGGTATTTATAGACAGCCTTCTTGAAGATGCATATAAAGACCCCCTATCGGGAGATACCATAATTTACTGGGAGAATAAAGAGAAGGCTAAAGACTGTGACTTTTACCGCATCAATTCTAAACGCGACATTCTGGATATTCCGATCCTGGAAGTAATGAGTGCCGCCCGCTATGCCATAGAACAACAGATATCCATGCCGACAGAAGATCTGAAACGGCTGACTTCCCAACTTCTTGGTTTCAGTAGGAAAGGAAACAATTTAGATATGGTAACGGAACAGACCATACAATTGCTGATTAATAAAGGAATATTCAGCCATGCGAACGGAATGGTATCCATGAGTAATTAGGGTTCATGGATACTTTCTTCCGAAAGGAAAAACAGAATGAAAAATAATATCTACCTAATAGTCTTCGATAGTAGAATTTCCGAATATATCTTTTTTGATTGTAATCTTATTACCATTATCATCTTCAATAATCGTATTGCCTAAAATGTCTTTTTTGACTGTCTTCTTTTCTTGATTGACTATCGAATATTCGTAACTATCCTCGATAAAATTAACACTATAGCTCTTCGTTATATGGGGAGCTAAAACAAACTGAACTGCAAATAGGATAAATAGAATCTTTTTCATGGCGTATTTTTTTGGTTTGTAACAAAAGTAATATGGGAAAATAATAACAACTGGTGAATTCTATAATTATTGATAGGGAAAAAACTAAAATTAATATTTTTCATGTGCTACAATCGTATCGTTTTAGAAAGCTCGGGCTACATGCGGTCTACACTTGCACGATTTTCCATCCAAATGGCAGGGGAGCTAAATTACTGAAGGTCAATAAACAACAAGAGGTTGTGTCGAAACTCTGACAAGCGTATCATTTTGTCATCCTGAGC
>USSR01000166.1 GCA_900557355.1 uncultured Bacteroides sp. | reverse complement strand
CCACATCTACAAATCATACGACAGACCCGAAGATATTACGGCTGCCGGACTGTATCGTGATACAACATCTGTGAACGATACACTGGTTGCGGATACAGCAAACTTCGGTAATCTGCCTTGGAGGGAAGTATTCACTGACCCTCAGTTGCAAGCGCTCATCGAACAAGCACTTGCTAATAACCCCGATCTGCGCAGTGCCGCTTTGAATGTGAAGAAAGCAGAAGCTGCCCTTATGTCCGCACGTCTGGCTTATGCTCCCACGCTGGCATTGTCTCCGCAGGGAACTGTCAGCAGTTGGGATAAGGGAAAAGCTACACAGACCTATTCACTTCCTGTTACAGCAAGCTGGCAGATTGACCTGTTCGGCCAGATACTGAACCCGAAACGTGGTGCACAAGTATCTCTGAAACAGACACAGTTCTATGAACAAGCTGTTCAAACTCAGGTGATCGCCAATGTAGCCAATATGTACTACACATTGTTGATGCTCGACCGCCAGTTGCAAATTACAGAATCCACAGCCGATATCTTGAAAAAGAATGTGGAAACCGTAGAAGCGATGAAGGATGCGGGTATATATAATACGACTTCTGCCGGAGTAGAACAAACCCGTGCAGCTTACGCACAAGTATTGGCATCTCTGCCCAGCATGCGTCAAAGTATCCGCGAAACAGAAAATGCTCTTTGCCTGATGCTGAATCAACCGGCACAGGAAATAGAACGTGGGGTGTTGGAAAGCCAGCAATTACCGACAGAATTCTCAGCCGGTATTCCTTTGCAACTATTGTCTAACCGTCCCGATGTAAAAGCTGCCGAGATGTCTCTTGCTGCAAGTTATTACAATACTAACAGCGCACGTGCAGCTTTCTATCCGCAAATTACATTGAGTGGTTCGGCAGGATGGACTAACAGTGCAGGATCTGCAATTGTGAATCCGGGCAAATTATTGGCTTCAGCTATAGGATCGTTGACACAACCGTTGTTCTATCGCGGTGCTAATATCGCCCGTCTGAAACAGGCCAAAGCACAAGAAGAACAATCCAAAATCCAGTTCCAGACCACTTTGCTGAAAGCTGGAAATGAAGTGAGCAATGCTTTGTATCAATACCAAATGACCTCCGAAAAAGCCATTTCTCGCGAGATTCAAGTAAATTCTGCCCGTAAAGCTGCGGAAGATACAAAAGAATTGTTTAACTTAGGCACGTCAACGTATCTGGAAGTTCTGTCTGCTGAGCAATCTTACCTCAGTGCACAAATCTCCGAGGTATCCGACACTTTCGATCGCATGCAAGCCGTTATCAGTCTGTATCAGGCGCTCGGAGGAGGCAGAAAGTAATAACTAAAAACTAATTACTATGATAAGTCCATTAGCATTTGTAGATCCTGCCGCAAAGCTCGGCAAGAATGTAACGGTCCAGCCTTTTGCATATATCGAAGGCGATGTAGAAATTGGAGATGACTGTATTATCATGTCCGGTGCACGTATCCTCAACGGTACGCGTATGGGGCAAAAGAATAAAGTGCATCATGGCGCCGTACTCGGTACCACCCCACAGGATTTCCACTATACGGGTGAGAAAAGTCTGCTAATTATCGGTGACCAGAACGACATTCGCGAAAATGTAGTTGTGAGCCGCGCTACACATGAAGGAGATGCTACACGTATCGGGAACGAGAACTTTCTGATGGACGGTGTACACCTTTGCCATGACGTGCAAATAGGTAATCATTGTGTATTAGGACTTAAGACTATCGTAGCCGGCGATTGCCGTATCAGTGACTTTACCATTCTAAGTAGTAACGTCATTTTGCAACAGAAATGCCACATCGGAAGCTGGGTATTGATCCAGTCAGGATGCCGCATTGCGAAGGACGTTCCACCATATGTTATCATGAATGGTAACCCGGCAGAATATCATGGTATCAATGCAGTTGTACTGCAACACAAGCATCAGGTAACAGACCGCATTCTGCGTCATATCGTAAATGCTTACCGATTGATTTATCAAGGTAACTTCAGTATACATGATGCTTTGCAAAAGATTGAAGACCAGGTGCCGATGAGTGACGAAATACACAATATCCTTAACTTCGTACGCGAGTCTAAAGGCATTGTAAAATAAAAGAATACTCCTTATTCGGAAGGCGGTCGGGTTTACTCGTCCGCCTTTTTTGTTATCTTTGCACCACCTTACCCGTTCAATTATGAGAAAAAAGAAGAAGAAACAAACGAATAGCAAGAAACAACTGGTGTTCCTGATTGTCCTGATCATATGCGGCATCGTTACTCCTTATCAGACAACGAACTCTAAAGAAAAGACTGCCGGCCCTGAGCAGACAGAAATCATCGTTCAGAGTACTCCCCAAAATTCCGATATATACATCAAGCAAACAACTGCCCCAAGTACTCCCGAAATACTTCTGCAGCGCACCGGATACCTCGTATCCTATAACTCCAACACGCGTATAGCAAACTGGGTAGCTTGGAAACTGACTCCCGAACGTTTAAAAGAAAATACCGAGCGAATCAATAACTTCCGTCCCGACCCTGATCTGCCCAAGAGCAAAGCAGTCACCACACAAGACTATAAAGGTAGTGGCTGGGATCGTGGGCATCTTTGTCCGGCAGGTGATAACAAATGGGACCGTGAAGCCATGATAGAGAGCTTCTACATGACTAACATCTGCCCCCAACACCACAATCTAAACCGGGGCGACTGGAACGAGCTGGAACAGAAATGCCGCAAGTGGGTGAAAAAAGACAGTTGCCTTTACATTGTAGCCGGTCCTATCTTCTATGACCGGAAGCCACAGACCATAGGCGAGCATAAAGTTGCCGTACCGGATGCTTTCTTTAAGGTGATACTTGCTCTACACAAGAAACCGAAAGCTATCGGCTTTATTTATAAAAATAATGAAGGGAACAATCCGCTGGACTCTTATGTAAACACTGTGGACGAAGTGGAGCGGATCACAGGGATAGACTTCTTCCCCGCCCTTCCCGATGATATAGAAAGGACGGTAGAAGCAAGTTATAATTTGAAAGACTGGAAATAATTACTCAAAGTTCAATGTGCCGAAGAATTCGGGACAGTGAAAATTAGGCTTTTCCAGAGCAATAGGATTCCAAGAAAGGAAGTGAGGCGTTTGTAGTTTATCACCGCATTTGTAGAAATTGGCACGAACCGTCTTTCCGTCAAGACTGGTGATCTGATGCTTGAAAAAAGCAGAATATGGAATAACCAATGCCAGTTCCCAGTTACACTCTCCCACACGTTCCTCAAAAGACTGGCGTCCCAAAGAAGACCAGCGTTGCACTTTGTCCATCACTTCTTGCGGGGCATGTTCACGGTTTTCGCGCCCGGCACCGGCACCAATCAGGAGAATTCCGGCACAGTTACATTCTACGTTATAATAAATTCCATCTCCTGCAGGGATAGAAAAGAACTCTACACAAGCATCTTCCCATACTGCACCGTTATCTCCGGCAGCTACAGCACGCACACTGGCTTCTTTTACTTTGTAATGAACCAAAATCGCATCATCCGTATGAGCTATACGGAACTGCACCTCCGGCTGATAAGGGAATGTTTTCCAATTCACCGTATTGATCGACTGAAAAGCCACCTTTTCTTTATCCAACAAAGCAGGAATATTCTCTACTGCTACATTAGCCAGACTTACTTTTTTTACATTCAACTCTTTCATTTCTTTCTTTTGGGGGTTAGTTGCAAACAAGGGGAAAACACAAAGCAGAGTTACTAGCAAGACTGCAGATTTCAACACCAAGCATACAGGGGTTCTTTTGTTCATATTTTAATAAAGTTACGAACTACAAGCTACAGGCTACAAGTGGCTACGCTATGCACCGAAAGGCACTCGTAGCCTGTAGCTTGTAGCTTATAACTATTATACCAATGACGACTTTATAAACTCCTGCATTTCCGGTGTATGTTCTTCCACACTCTGCAACAGTTTGAACTGCGCTTTTGTACGTACAAGATTATGCTCAGGATATTTAGTCTTATAATAAGTGTCACCATTAATATAATCCGCCAGGAAACGAACGCATTGCATATAGGGGAATAATGCAGCTGCATACGGTAGGTTCTCAACCTCTATCGGAAGCAGGAAGACTTTCGCAGATTCCAGGTAACCTTTTGCAAACGCCTTGAATATCTCCATATTGAAATTCACATTATCCAGATTCTCATCATCCTCGGCACCTGTATTGGCTGCAGAACGAAGGAAATCGCCGAAATCAGAGAAGATAAAGTTAGGCATCACCGTATCAAGATCAATGACGCAAAGCACCTTGCCCTCTTCATCAAACATCATATTATTCACCTTCGTATCGCAATGACATACACGTTTTGGCAATTTGCCTTCGCGATACAAGCGTTCACCTTTGCACATCTCCTCAGCACGTTTTTCTATCTCATCCAGATAGTACTGCACTTCTTTCACCCGGCCAACCGCATCCGCAGCCACCGCATCACGAAGTTGTTTCAGACGGAACTCCATATTGTGAAAATCAGGAATAGTCTCTCCCAGCTCATCAGGAATATCCGCAAGCATTGCCTGGAAATTACCAAAAGCTACACCGGCATAATAAGAATATTCTGCATCCACCGTCTCATAAGTCTTTGCATTAGGAATGAATGTCATGATACGCCAATAGTTTTCACCATCGTACCAATACGTTTTTCCGGTATCGGCAGGAATAAAAGAGAGCACTTTACGATCTATATCATCCGCACCTTGTTCCACAAGTTTTTTGCGGATATGCCGGGTTACAGCTTCAATGTTCGCCTGCAACATCTCCACATTCTGGAAAATAGCATGGTTCACACGTTGCAATACATAGTCGGGGGCATCTGCTTCAAGAGTAGTCACTTTATACGTGTCGTTAATCAGCCCGCTGCCTAAAGGCTGGATTTCATTAACTGTACCCTTCGTATTAAAATGGGATACAATGGATTGAAGGTTGTTCATGATATTCTATATATAGATTTAAAATTAGTATGCAAATATACGTCTTCCTCATCAATGAAAAAGTCCAAATTCGTCCGACAAACGCCCAAAATTATACATTTAGACAGACATAACCATAGAAATCAGGCAATAAACTTCCTTCTTTTAAGCAAAACGCCTTATATTTGTGTTTGAAACCTTAAAAATACCGGAGGAGAAGTGCAAAAGTTTATCAGAACGCTGTTTCTTGTCTTAGTAAGCATAGCTACAGCAAACCTACACAGCCAGAATATTACTTTCAATCATCTGACAACCGATGACGGTTTATCTCAGTTTAGCGTCAACAGCCTGTACATTGACGAGAACGGTATCTTGTGGATTGGTACGCGTGAAGGTTTGAACCGCTACAACGGTAATGATATACAAACCTATAAACTGAGCAAAAACGACCCTTACAGCCTTTTCTGCAATACCGTGTTGCGCATGGCAGGCGATCAAAACGGTAAAATCTATCTGCTCTGTACCGAAGGCGTTGCCCAGTTCGATCTGACAACACAACGCTTTACGACTCTCCTTCAAGGTAACATTAACAGCATCTATTATAAAAACGGCCTGTTCATCGGAAAAAAGAATGAGATCTACCGCTACAATGAACAGACCGACAACTTCGACCTCTACTACCAGATGGCGGGAGAAAACATCGAGATCTCCTGCATGTTCGAGGATAAAGGACACATGTGGATAGGAACCACCAGCGAAGGAGTCTTCAACCTGAAAATAGACGGACATCAAGTCACCCATCCCATTGAAAAAGGAAACATTACCAGCATCTACCAGGACAATTCAGGCGAATTATGGATAGGCAGTTGGGAAAAAGGACTCTTCCGGATAAAAACAGACGGAACTATTGAGAATTTGCGAAACGACCCGAAGAATCCGCACAGTATATCTTCTGATTTCGTAAGAGCTTGTTGCGAAGATAATCTTGGCAATATCTGGATAGGAACCTTCAACGGCCTGAACCGCTATAACAAGACAACAGGACTTTTCCAGAACCACACTTCCAACGATATGCAGAATGAAGGTCTTACCCACTCCTCTATCTGGTGCATCGTAAAGGATAATCAGGGGACACTGTGGCTGGGCACTTACTTTGGTGGTGTCAATTACTTCAATCCTGAATATGAAATCTACACCCGGTATAAAGCCTCCAGAAACGAGAAAGAAGGTCTGAGTAGTCCTGTAGTAGGGCGTACCATTGAAGATAAGAACGGCAACCTATGGATCGGTACAGAAGGTGGCGGACTCAATTTCTATAACCGCCGCACACGTGAGTTCAAATGGTATCTTGCCGGAAAGGGATATAATAGTATCTCCCACAGCAATGTAAAAGCCCTCTATTATGATCCTGCCAAAGAAATCATCTGGATAGGTACTCATCTCGGTGGACTGAACAAGCTCGATATCCGTACAGGAGCATTCACCCACTATCTCATGGAAGAAGGCAATCCGGAAACGCTTCCATCAAACATTGTTCGTGACATAGCACCTTATCATGACCAGTTAATTGTCGCCACCCAGAATGGCGTATGTTTGTTTGATCCCCAAAGCGGAAAATGCCGGCAACTCTTCAAAGACACCAAAGAAGGGCGCAAAATAACAATGGTGGCCGATGTAGAAGTAGATAACAATGGCACACTCTGGATTGCCGCCACGGGCGAAGGTATCTTCTCCTACCGTTTCGATACCAACAAGCTGACCAATTACCGGCACGACGTGGCACAACCGCACAGCCTCAGCAACAACAATGTGAACAACATCATGCAAGATAATAAGGGTAATCTCTGGTTTTCCACTTCAGGAAGCGGACTCGACCTGTATCGCCCTGCCAGCAATGACTTCGAGAACTTTGACAAAGATAAGAACGGACTCGTCAGCGATTGTATCTACGATACGCAGGAATCCCCGGTCAGCGGCAAACTGATACTTATCACTAATCAGGGGTTCTCCATCTTCGACCAGAAAACAGAGAAGTTCCAGAACTATAGTGCAGAAAACGGCTTCCCGTTGACAGCAGTCAATGAGAATGCACTATGTGTAACGCGAGATGGCGAAGTATTCCTCGGCGGCACACAAGGTATGCTTTCGTTCAATGAGCTGGAACTTAACTTTACTCCGAAGCCCTACAAAATCATCCTTTCCCGCCTCATCGTAAACGGTTCCGAAGTAAAAGTCAGCGATGAAACAGGCATTTTGACGCAATCTTTATGCCATACCCAAGAGATCACCCTGGACGCAAACCAGACCATGTTCAGCATTGAATTTGCCACTTCCAACTACGTGGCAGCCAATAAAGATGAAATTATTTACAAACTGGAAGGCTTCTCCGACGACTGGAACAGTACGCGCGGCCAGCCCATCATCACTTATACGAACCTGAATGCCGGAACGTACAACCTGCTGATTAAGCCCAAAGGGAAAGAAGAATCCCTTTGCCCGCAGGTACATCTGACTATTCACGTATTGCCTCCTTACTATAAAACCCCACTTGCCTATCTCATTTATCTGATAGTGACAGCTATCCTTTTATGGTATCTGGTCAGAACATACAAATCGAGAATCAAACTACGTGAATCGTTGAAATATGAGCAAAAGCACATACAAGATGTAGAAGCCTTGAACCAGTCCAAGTTACGCTTCTTCACCAACATCTCACACGAATTCCGCACCCCGCTTACCCTTATCGTGTCGCAGGTGGAAACCCTGATGCAACTGCAGAACTTCACACCCACTATCTATAATAAGATATTGAGTATCTACCAGAATAGTATCCAGTTGCGCGAACTGATCACCGAACTTCTTGACTTCCGCAAGCAGGAACAAGGACATATGAAAGTAAAAGTCAGTCCGCACAACATCGTACATTTCCTCTATGAGAACTATCTGATTTTTATGGAGTATGCCAGCAGCAAGCAGATCAGTTTCAACTTCGAGAAAGACAGCGAAAGCCTTGAAGTATGGTACGACCAGAAACAGATGCAGAAGGTTATTAACAACCTCCTGTCCAATGCCATCAAGCACACTCAGGCAGAGGATACCATTACCCTCAGTATTACCACCGAAGGTAACGAAGCCGTCATCCGTGTGACTGATACCGGCAGCGGTATCGACGCCAAAGAGATAGATAAGATATTCGACCGTTTCTATCAGACCGAACAAATGGATAGCCTTGCCACCGGCGTTGGTACCGGTATCGGACTGGCCCTCACGAAAGGTATCATCGAACTGCACCACGGCACTATCAAGGTAGAGAGTGAACTCGGCAAAGGCAGCAGCTTCATTATTCGTCTCCATCTTGGAAACGCTCATTTCAGTCAGGAAGAAATCAGTAAGAAGACCGAAGCCGTACAACAAATAGAACAGGCACAAACTTCTGAAATTGATGCTTCACTCAAAGCTGAGTTGGAAGAGAATGCTCCGATAAAACGCATGCCTGACGTTAAAATGGTTATCGTAGAAGACAATGCCTCCATCCGTGAAATGCTGGAGAATATCTTCCGCCCATTCTATCAGGTACTGACTGCCGCAGACGGGGAAGAAGGCCTGGAACTGGTACAGAAGGAAATGCCGAACATCGTAGTAAGCGACGTGGTTATGCCTAAGATGTCTGGTACTGAGCTATGTAAACAGATTAAGAACGACTTCAATACCTGCCACATTCCGGTAGTGCTGCTTACAGCCCGAACCGCCGTAGAACAAAACATCGAGGGCCTGCGTATTGGTGCAGATGATTACATCACCAAGCCTTTCAATACGAACTTGCTGATTTCCCGTTGCAACAACCTGGTAAACTCACGCATCCTTCTACAAGAGAAGTTCAGCAAGCAACCGCAAGCCTATGCCCAGATGCTGGCAACGAACCCGATAGATAAGGAAATTCTGGATCGTGCCATCAGTATCATCGAGAAGAATCTGGATAATACGGAATTCAATGTCAATATCTTCGCCCGTGAAATGGCAATGGCTCGTACCAACCTGTTCACCAAGCTGAAGGCCATCACCGGACAAACACCGAATGATTTCATCCTGACCATTCGCCTGAAGAAAGGTGCTTTGATGTTGCGGAACAATCCGGAACTGAACATTACCGAAATCTCAGACAAGATCGGATTCAGCTCTTCCCGCTACTTCTCAAAGTGTTTCAAGGATGTATACCATGTAAGTCCGTTGGCTTATCGCAAAGGAGAGGATGCGGATACAGGCAGCAAGGATGAAGAAGACGAAGAAGGTTAATAAGCCGTATTAACCTTCTCATCTTTCTCACCATGGTGAGAATCTTTTCTCATCAAACAGAGAATCTATTCTCATCGTATTGAGAAGAAATTCTCACCCTGTTGAGAAAAGGTTCTCTATAAGGAGAGAATATCTTCTTCTATACATTCCAGTGTTCTTATTAGCATTATGTACATTTTCATCCTTCCCTTGTACTCCCTTATACACTCAATTCCGGAAAAGCCACTACCTTTGACCTCAGAAATAACAATCTAAAGTCCAAAGAGCTATGAAACATTTTTCCCCTTTATGGTCCCTTCTTCCGGGCGCAGCCCTGATAGCCGGATGCGGAAATCCGTCGAAGAAAGAAGCAGCCGACACTACCCGTCAGAAACCTAATGTTATCTACCTGATTGCCGACGACCTGGGTATCGGTGACCTGAGTTGCTATGGCGCCACTAAAATAAGTACCCCCAATATCGACCGCCTTGCCGGACAAGGTGTGCAGTTCACTAATGCCTATGCCACTTCTTCCACCAGTACCCCTTCCCGCTTCGGTCTGCTGACAGGTATGTATCCCTGGCGGCAGGAAAACACAGGAATCGCCCCCGGCAACTCCGAGCTTATTATCGATACAGCTTGTGTCACCATGGCTGACATGTTTAAGGCAGAAGGATATGCTACCGGAGCCGTTGGTAAATGGCATCTGGGACTTGGTCCTAAAGGAGGTACAGACTTCAACCATCTTATCAAGCCGAATACCCAGGATATAGGATTTGATTACGAATACATCATTCCCGCCACTGTAGATCGTGTGCCCTGTGTATTCGTAGAGAACGGACACGTTGTAGGCTTAGACCCCAACGACCCCATTACCGTCAATTACAACCATAAAGTAGGTGACTGGCCTACCGGATTGGAAAATCCCGAACTCGTAAAACTGAAACCCAGCCAGGGTCATAATAATACAATCGTAAACGGTATTCCCCGTATCGGTTGGATGACCGGTGGGAAATCTGCTCTTTGGGTGGATGAAGACATTGCAGATGTCATCACCGGTAAAGCCAAAGACTTTATCATAAAACATAAAGGCGAACCTTTCTTCATGTATATGGGTACACAAGACGTACACGTTCCTCGCGTACCTCATGCCCGTTTTGCCGGCAAGAGTGGCATGGGAACCCGTGGCGACGTAATCCTGCAATTGGATTGGACTGTGGGTGAGATCATGAATACTCTGGACAGTCTGAACCTTGCAGATAACACTATCTTCGTGTTCTGTAGCGATAATGGTCCCGTTATTGACGACGGCTATCAGGATCAGGCTTTCGAATTGCTGAACGGTCACACTCCTATGAAACAGTACCGTGGCGGTAAGTATAGTGCCTATGAAGCCGGAACACGTATTCCCTTCATTGTACGTTGGCCTGCCGGTATTCAGCCTTGCAAACAGCAAGCTTTGTTCTCTATGATCGACGTGTATGCCTCCTTGGCTGCCTTACTGAACCACCCGCTTACGCCTGCAACCGTTGCTCCCGACAGCCGTGACCAACTGTCCACTTTCTTAGGAAAAGATAATACCGGATGTGATTATGTAGTACAGCAGAATCTGAATAATACCTTATCAATTATTCAAGGAACATGGAAATACATCGAACCGAGCAATAAGCCCGCCACCGAATATTGGACGAAGATGGAATTAGGAAACAATCCCGAACCCCAACTGTACAATATTTCCATCGATCCATCGGAAAAAGACAATGTTGCAGCAGCGTATCCGGAGATGGTAAAAGAGCTTTCAGCATTACTGGAACAGGTGAAAGCAGGTAAGAACCAAGGGATAAGGTAAGGAATCGTACAGAACAGGTCTTCTCTATCGAGAATGTACAAATTCGTACTTTTTGCGAACTATTAGCGAAAGTCGCCTTCTATCCAATCACATACATTTGCATTGTGATTCAAGTCGTTTAACGAGAAAGAACAACCTTTTTAATAACTAATTAAATTAATATTTATGAAACA
>USSR01000165.1 GCA_900557355.1 uncultured Bacteroides sp. | reverse complement strand
CATTCATTTATGCGATAAATACGGTCAATAGAGATAGCTCCACCTACACAAAGGATGGTATGATTGCAGGCTTGAAGAATAGTATAATCAGGAACAGCGATGAAGCGTTTGTAGTTGAATGTTGTTCCATCGAAATAAGCAGGATTATCATGATTGCCACGCACAAATACAATCCAATTGTTGGCTTGATTCATTCTCTTGGCATTTCGTCTAATCATTTGCTCATAGTATTCTTTCTTTTCAAAGCCAAAACCACAATCCCCAGCAACAATCAATAGGGTGTCCGTCAACTTATATTGAATGCAGAGTTTGAACACTAACTGATTAAAGTCTCCATGAATATCCCCCGAAACAATGATTGTCTTGGCTTCGGGAAAAGATAGTGAGAATGCGTTGCTATAATTCATCTTATGTTCCTGTTAATAGTACTTATAGATAGAATTAATCTTCGCCAAACAACCCTTTTTCTTTCCACACCTTGATTTCCTTGTCAAAATCAGAAAGATATTCTTTGTCTTGAATCAAGCGGAATTTGTCGTATTCAGCGTATGCTTTTTCTTTCGCTTGTTCTGCGGAAATAGTTCCAGCATTATTCAAGGTGTCATATTTGTATAAAGCCAAGAACTCATCCAATTGTTTTTTCCAGTCTGCCATCGTGGTAATAATCTGTCGTTCTGCACGAAGTTCCGCAAAATCAAGGAATGCAGTTGATAGATGATTTAAGGCAGAGGCTTCCTTGTCGGACAAGTAGTTTTTGGCAACTATTGTGTCTGACTTTTGAACTCTGCCATCAGGTGCATTTTTCCAAGTGGTAAGTCCCATGTGAGGCATTTTGGCATCTGCTCTTGAATATACGATTTCAGCAGCCGTTTGATGGGTAACAGCCCAATGCATCATATTCTGTACCATTTTGAAAAACAGTTGGGTCGTTTCAGATTTGGGGTCATAATCGGCACTACATTCGGCATATACATCAGTGATTTTTTGATAATATCGGCGTTCTGAAGCACGTATTTCCCGGATGCGTTCTAATAAATCATCAAAATAATCTTTGCCAAAATGTTTTCCTTGTTTCAATCGTTCATCATCTAACACGAATCCTTTGATTATCATTTCTTTCAAAACAGATGTCGCCCAAATTCTGAATTGAGTGGCTTGGTAACTGTTCACACGATAGCCTACGGCAATGATTGCATCCAAATTATAGAACAATGGTGTCCGTTCTACGTCTCGTTCTCCTTCTGATTGAACTATCCCAATTTTTCGGATAGTTGCCTCTTTGGTAAGCTCGCCTGATTCATAAATCTGCCCAAGATGATAGTTGATAGTGCGCACATCTACTCCAAACAAATCAGCCATACGCTTTTGTGACATCCAAAAAGTTTCACTGTTGAAAATAACTTCAATTCGTGTCTCTCCTTGCTTTGTTTTGTAGAGTAAAATATTGGATGATAGGCTATGGCTAAGCAATTCAGTAGTAGGTGTCTCCTGTCTGAAATATTCTCTTGCCATTTGTACTTGTGGCTTTTTGCCATCGGCATTTTCTGCAATTATCAGACAAGCCATGCGTGATAAATGTATATTTTCTACTTTTCGGATTGAGCCGGAGCCTAATTTGACCATTTCAACCATATGGTTGAAATGGTCGGCTATATTAAGTCTTTTATGACTGGCTATCGCAATAGCCTTGTTTATGGTGCGTGTAAATTTTTGATAGGTACTATAGCCTAATGCAACGCACAAATCACGAGAAGTCCAATACTCTGAACCGCTTTCATTTTGCTTTTTTATCTGCTCAAAATCAGAGCGGATAGGGGATATGTTATTTTCTTCAATCATCCTTAGTACATTTTAGAATTGCGAAAGCTTACTTATATAAATCCGGTCTCAATTCTTTATCATGCTTCCTGATAATTTCTTCCATAAGAGAGCCTTTCGGAACTATTTCATAGGAATAGGCTCTTTCAAATGCTTGTCGTCCGGCATCTGTCATAAGCCCAAGCCCTCGGTCTTCAAGATTTATACAGCGTTCTTTGTTTAATTCAGTCCAATGACTTCTTTTTCGACGAGGTGAAAGCCGTTGTACAAGACGTCCGTCAGGTAATTTCTTTATAGTTGAATCAATCCACCCGAAGCATAATGCTTCCTCAACGACCTCAATGTATGGAATACATTTGTATGTAGGCTGTTTAGAGCGTGAAGTGATAACCCAACACGATTTCGCTTGGTTGTGGTTAGCCTTCAGCCAATTTCTCAGCTCGATGCGGTCTGTGAAGTCCAGTAGATTGATAATTTCCATATTACTCGTAATTCAAATTATATGTTATAGTGCATCCGATTATACAAATATTTATTTATGCTGCAATCACCTGACTGATAAGTTTTACATAATCAATAAGCGATTTTGGACTATCACGGAAAATGGTGGTAAACTTATTGAATGGCGGTTGTTGTCTATTAAGTGAGTTTCAAAACCATTGGTATAATAGATAACCGGACGAGAACAAGTGTAGCGTGTTGCCAGACAGTCGGCATACAATTCCGCTTGGTGGCGACCTACTGTCGCATCTACACTGGTGCGTTTGGCTTCCACTACTGCCAGTGGTGTTCCGTCTGCATCAAACAGTACATAGTCCGCATATCCAACACCGCTCTCATTGGGCATACCCTGTACTTCTATCTCTATTCCGGCTTGACGGGGGATGATTTCACCTTTATGTTCAGAAACTTTCCAATCTGCTTCGTGAAGCAACAGGTCGATATACAATTTCCGGGTTTCCGCTTCCGAGAGGTCGTTTACAACAGGCTGTGCATCCACCGTTGTAGGTTGTGCATCTGAACTTTCTTTCACCGCTTTTGCGGCAGTATCGGCAGTCTGCGTGGTAGCAGAAGATGCTTGCTCTGTTTGAGGAACAACGGCAAGGTTGCTTGGTTGGGGTGATTGGGGAATCAGCTCTTTGTCAAAGTCTGGCAATGTGTCAATCACCTGCCAAGCCAATAGGATGGAACCAATGATGTAATAGAGATTTAGTACAGCAAAGAAAGACTCTCTGCGCCCCACAAATCCGTCACTGGCGTGTGCAGCATTGTTTCCGATTTTGCGCACATAGTGAATGCGCTTCATCAAGTCTTCGCTGTCTATAAATGCCGTGAGGCGTTCATCGGTGGTGAGCGAAAGCAATGAGGCACGTTCGCCTATTTGCCATCCTTTTAGGCGATAAACGGTCTTTACCATCGTTTCCAATGCAAGTCGTGCCTGCGTGGCTGAGACCATTGGATTAGCTACTTGAAAATCCTCTGCCGTAGCACAATAACGATAAATTGTTCTTAATCCGTCAATGTCTTTTATGATGTCGAAATTCTTCATAACTCAATCATTCTATAAATTTCCAATAACCATCCTTGTCCGATCCGATTCGCTGAATGACCGTTCCATTCAACTTCTTGATATGTCGTGCAACAGTGGCACGACCGACATTCAGGAGTTTGGCGTACTCATCGTATGTATATTCTGGGTGTTCTTTAATGGCTGCAATGAGCCGGGCTGTGGTGTCTTTAGGCGTTGCAGTATCATTTACAGTATCACTTTTCGCTTTTGCAGTATCATCCATGCTTTGTTGATACTGTAAAATCCGATTTTCAAGATTGGTAGTATGCTGCGTAAGCATTACATCTTGAACAATGGTGCTGTCTTCCTGCTCCCTACTGTCAATCAAAGCCTGAATGTATTCGCCTTTAGCATCTTTGGTAACAATAGACGGGATAAGACCCAACTGTCGTTGTACGATGTTCATCAGCAATCGGGTAGTACGCCCGTTGCCGTCAACCCACGGATGAATGGTGACGAGGCGGAAGTGCGCTTCAAAACTCAACCGATAACATGCCGCCATATCGTTTCTATCCACAGATGCCAGTTCCCCGTTTAACCAATCGCAGAAGTCTGCTGTTGCTTTAGGTATTTTCTGAAATGCCAGATAACTTCTGCCTCCTATTCCGGCACTTACATTGCAGCGTCGCAATTCTCCTTTGGAGGAATCAAAACTGCCACCCATCGTGGAGTATTCCGAACCTGTACGGCGCATGACTTTGGCAGACAATTCGCATAAAAGTTCAACAGAGTATGGTTGTCCTGTTTTCGCCCATTCAAAGCCATAGAGGTATGCGTTTTTCAAGTCCACATTCATCATCTGCTCGTTCAGGCTTCTTCCTTTGGCTGCAATTCCCTCGTCAAACAACAACTGGTTTTCTACTTCGGTAACAGTAGAACCCTCGATAGCCGTAGAATGAGTAATAAGAGAGTACAGGTAGAATTTTTCATAATCCACCTGCTGGTCTATCCCCGAAGCTGTATATCGGCTGATGGTTTCTATCAGTTTCTTATCAATCTCTTTCATACCGTTGTCTTGTTTTAAGAGAAATAATATTGCATTCGTTCTGCCATCAGGGTCTCGGTTTCGGCTAATTGGTCGCGGATTAGTTCTTTTTGCTTTTCGATGGCTTCGACTTGGCTGACGAAGTGTTGCTGAAGTTTAATGGGAGGCACTATCATATCAAACTTTCTAATCATAGCAATTGAGAGGTATGCAATAGTACTTCCATTTTGTGCTTTCTCAATTTGATTCTTGAACAAAGACGATTGAAACATAAATCCAAGAAAGGCAGATAAAACAGTTGACTTAAGATTTTTCAGCCATG
Source organism: uncultured Bacteroides sp. (assembly GCA_900557355.1). Lineage (GTDB taxonomy): Bacteria > Bacteroidota > Bacteroidia > Bacteroidales > Bacteroidaceae > Bacteroides. The sequence continues at coordinate 6,641 of USSR01000165.1, read as the reverse complement.
TAATCATCCCATCTTGAAAATAGAAGCAATCTTCGTCCTTTACGATATAGCATAACCCTAACGTTCCTCTTGATGTTATTAATAAATCGCTTTCATTTGGAACTAATTTTTGGGATTTTAATTCCTCGTATTTAGCCTGCGAGATAAATATTCCAGTATCGCTATATCCATATTCAATCAAATTAGGAAAATCACTAATTTTATAAAATGGAATACCTGATTTTGTTTGTTCGGATTGGTATATTCTTTTGCTAGAAGTGACTTCACTTATTTCTCCTATCTTCATAATCTCCCATCCTTTCGGATTAGTTACAGGGTCGCCAAACATATCAAGGAAGATAGATTGAGCGAGGGCATCAAGGTCGGCTATCTGCGCCTTGTAGCCGTCAATCATTGCCTGCATTGCATCTAACTCTGAGGTGATTAACAATTGAATATCCAAATCATAGATTGGAATAGGAAATGAATTAAGATGCCCTAGTTTTATATAAGGCATTGCAGCACCAAGAATTTTATTCTCAATGTACGATTTCCAACAGGCTTTAAATATTGAATATAGATACTTTGTATCGATATTTGAATTATCTTTCAGCTGAATGACATATGTGCGTTGATATGCTTCTATTTTACCATCATAGTAGAAGCATCTACCTATATCGCCATTACCGGGAACAATTAAATTGGCTCCTTCAAAAGAATATGTGGTAGATTTTAAAGGGATTGCTCCACAAGTGAAAAACGGATAGCATCCATTATCATCGGCATGATTTGCATCTTTTTTTCCTGTTCGAATTGAGCAAATCTCCTCTAATAAACATATTTTGCGTTTTGATTTATCTACTTTCATACCCTTATGAATTTAGCAGTTTCTTAAACTCTTTAAAGGCAGCATCAATAGCCTTCTGTCGTTCTTCTATACGGGCGATAATAGTTTCCGGTGCTTCATATTCAATAACCTCACGAACCACTTCGTGGTAACGCTTATAGCTGAGATCGTAGCCATTGGCACGAATTTCATCGGCAGTGACAAAAAATGACTGTTCTTTGCGACTGCGGTCGGTTTCCGCTTCGAGGTTATGGAAACGGGAGATTATATCAGGTATGTCATTTTGTTCAGGCTGAGGAGTGCGCTGCGTGGTGAGTGAGAATCCATCGGCACGCATATCGTAAAACCAAACCTTGTCAGTACCGCCTGTACCTGTCTTAGTAAAGATGATGATAGCGGTAGAGACTCCGCTATAAGGTTGGAACACACCGGAGGGCATCGTGATGACGGCTTGCATACAGTGCTTATCCACTAATGCGGAACGTATAGTCTTATAGGCTTGCGCATCACCTGTGAGAACCGTGTCCGGTACAATGGAAGCACACCGTCCGCCTGACTGAAGCATCCGCATCATCAAGGCAAGAAACAGCAACTCCGTTTTCTTGGTCTTGACAGCCGCTTTCAGCGTGTGCGCTATGTCGTCAGTGTCAAGGCTACCTGCAAACGGAGGATTGGCAAGGCAAAGGGTATAGCGGTTTGTATCGTTGTTCTCGTCAGACAGCGAGTTACGATAATACAGATTAGGCTCGTCTACATCGTGAAGCATCATGTTCATACAACCGATGCGGAGCATGGAAGCGTCCGAATCCGAACCGTGAAATATCTCTTTGCGGAAACGGTCTCCCTCTCCTATATTAAGCAAATCATCACTCTGATGCTCTGTGATAAATTTGGCTGCTTCCATAATAAAACCCGCAGAACCCATTGCCGGGTCGCAGATGGTATCATTAAGAGTGGGTCGCATCAGTTCCACCATCATGCGGATGATATGGCGAGGGGTGCGGAATTGTCCGTTTGTACCCGATGCTGCCATGATGCCGAGCATATACTCATACACATCACCCATCATGTCAGCCCCATCGGACGTGATATTTTCAATACTTTCGATGACACGCGATAGCAGGCGAGCATTGGTAATTTGGAAAACAGTGTCTTCCATTGCCTTTCTATAAGCCGAACCCTCTTTCCCAACATGACGCAAAAAGATAAACACATCGTTGCGCACCCTATCCAACATTTTGGTCGGTTCCATTTCTTTGAATACGTGCCAACGCATTTCGTGGTAGGGTACATCTTTGTCGGTGGATGGATTGCGCCACACTCCTTCGGGGAATGTTGGGTTAAGCAAAACATCGCCCGTAAGATTTGCTATCGCTTCCTTTTCACGTTGCTTGTCGTCAAGCATCTTCATAAAGAGCAGATAAGTTATCTGTTCAAAGATTGCCGATGGTTGGGTAAAGCCATTGTTCCAGAATGTTTGCCATACATCATCCACCTTTTGTTTTATATCGCCTGTAATCATATTGTTCTTATGCTAATTTTGTTTCTACTTTTTTACAATCTCTTAAATTGTGGCGTATGCGAATTAGGTTCAGTCTGTGGTAAATTGACTTTTAGCATTACGGGCATTGGAAAATCTACTCCCATAAGTATAGCCTCTCCTGCACCTAATACTGGTAAATACGCCAATGTTGATTTATTTGCAGCAGAACAAGCACTTTCTACCGCTTCTTTGTCTTTATGATTTATTAATCGGTGAACTAAAAAAGTACCCATTTGGCTTAAAGTTCCCAATGGAATATCTCTTGGCATTTGTGTTGCCAAGCAAAGGAATAAGCCATATTTTCTACATTCCTTTGCTATGGAATCAAAAGAATCTAAACGCATGGATTGAAAATATTCATCTTTAACTTCTTTGTTCAGAAATTGGTGCGCTTCATCTGCAAAGAACACAATAGGTTGTGTCTTGAAATCTCCTTTTCTTGCTTTGTTAAGTAAGAATTTAGCTATGGCATTAGCTAATATTTCTCTTGTTTGAAAGTCATAGGGAACATCTTCAAAACCGATACGTAGAATGTGTTTTGACTTGTTGCTTATAAAAGATTCAATTGTCTCACACAAATCTTTTTTAGGCTCTTTTCCTATGCCAAATATTTGCTTAAATGCTTTGTCTGATACCTTACTATATATACGAATAATTAGACTAGCGATGTTGTCACTTGTTCTTTTGTCAACATCTCCCCACATTTCAACATTACTGCCATTACTTTCATATACGGCTTCCTCCTTTAATTGGATTACAAGTTTTGTTAAATCAAATTCAGAATTATCTTCCTCTATTTCTGCCATATATTTCGTTTCAAAATGTCTAAAAGCATCTTTATAATGACATTTTTTTCTAATTATACCGCCTACACACGTTATGAATTTATCTGTAAACTTAGGATGATAAAATTTCCCATCTTCTGGTAATTTTTCGTTTTCCTCTAAACACTTTGCCAATTTAAGTGATTTTATCGCATCTAATAATTTGGGCTGTTGCACTTGTCCCGCAGGTCTGAACAATGCGAACCAATCTCCAACGGATAAACGGGAATAATGAAAGTAGCTATCTTTATTTATAATAGCACTTTCTACATAATCTTTAGAATCAAAACCTGAATATTCTCCAGTAGGATCTATGATAATAGCTTTAGCCTTGGCATTTGAAATTCCTTCAAGTAGTTTACTTGTTGTATAACTCTTGCCTCCTCCAGTAGTTCCAACAATAGCACAATGGCGACCAAACAAAGCGTCCAAAGAGATTTCCACAGGAGTTGTTTTATCTTGTGTCAATACACCAAGTTTCATAAGGCATGGGGCAGTATTTTCTTTTTTTACGCCGAATCGTTTAAAGAAACTTTGTATGAAGTAAGAAGCGCAAACAAATACTTTAGCTCCAATTGGAGGTAGTGTGTTAAGTCCACGCTGTATTTCTTCTGGATTTTCAAAACTAAAAGACAATAGAATTTCAATGTATCCTATGGGATGCATTTCATTAGTTTCAAAAGACTTTTCGCTTAGTTCCAAACGCTCTTTTTCAGGTAATTCTATTCCTTGTATTTTTCCTAAGAATCCCATTTGATGCCCTTCTATTACTACATAGTTGCCTACTAAACCGCCGTGATATAGTTCACCATACTTGAAAAAAGGTTGTAACAAAGCGGAGGAAGGGAAATGTACCTTCACTCCTTGTGGAGTTACTTGATTGATAAAACCAATAAAGTGCTCGTTTACAAATGGATTATAATTAGTTCCCTTCATTGACAATTTTCACTAAACGATATTCATCGGATTGGTCATATATTTTGATGTTTGGATAAGCGTCAACAAATTCTTTAAAAGTTTCATTGACCATCATTATATTACCTCTTTCACCAGCTTCTTTATAGAAAATGTCGCTTTCTATGATACCTGTGTCCCTGTAATTGATAATGATAAGTTGAAAACTTGGATTTTGTTCCAAAGCTTCGTTTATCATGGATAATATGTGCTTGTCACCAAAGCTAAATCCTATAACAACCAATGTAGTATTTTTCATACGTAACGCAGCTTGAAAACGAGTCATCATTTCAAAAAATGGTTGTTCGTAAGAGTGTTCATATTTATTTTCTTGCGGAAAAATCATTAATGAATCTTCTACAGAAATTTCTTCTGCCTTATTTTGGTAAACGTTGTTGCCTCGTTTTTCCCAATCTACCGAACCATGTGGTTTGTATAGGTGGAAAACTCGTGGAACAAAATTGTCCTCGTTCTTAATTCTGCTACCATCACGAATTACGATATCGTAATCAAAATGTCTTCCACTGAATATCCGTGGAATGGAAAAAGAGAATCCATCTATTATTGTATAATTCCCTTTTCGTGCAGCTTGCTCAAATAGGGTGTCATAGTTTAAGGTAAATAACTTTACCCTTGCAATAGAACTTTTTCGTTTAGTAATCTTATTAAGAAATTTTTCATGCACACTGGATGATTCGGAAGATGTTATTTGTAGATTGCAATTATCTTTAATCATCTTCTTTATTTTGCTAACGGTATATGTAATATTCCATTCTTCTTTATCTGTTTTGAAAATCGGTTCTGTGATATAATCTTTTGCTTTTTCTGCTAATGAAAGGACTTTTTCTAGGTTTTTTCTATATTCGTCTTTCTCGTCTTTGTCAGTATATCTGACTTTTTCGCAAAAGGCATCCATATTCTGTTTTCCACCAAGCAAAACCGTAGCATCATCCCATAAATTACACATAAGTTTGCCTTTCTTGTCATTCTCTCCAAAAAGGTAGGAAGAACCTGCACCAGTAAGAAACAAGAGATTCTCAATTTGGTAATTTAGCTTCTTTCCATATTCTTGACGTTTTAATTTGTGGGCGTAGTTTTCTATGTCAGTCGAGATGTTGCCTCCGCTTTTGCGTTTGGCAATAAGCTCTTCTGGAAGTATGGAAACGACTCCATTCTTTATATCAGTGAACGAATCTCCTTCTTTCACTAAATAAAGTGTAAATCCATCTTTTTTTAAAAGACAGATATTTTTAGTTTGTTCTTCTTGCTTCTTCATACTACTCATCTGTCTTTTATTAAATCTTTCACATCAATATTCAATATATCAGCAATTTCAAATAGCACTTCCAAACTTGGTTGCCGTCTGTTGCATACATACGCATTGACTATACAGAAACTCTTGCCGAGTTTCTCGGCCAGCCAAGTTTGTTTGATACCTCTTTCTTCAAGTACCTCTTTTATCCGATTCATGGGTTTATCCATCGCTTTATTTTTTACAAAAGAAATCTATAGTCAAATCAACCATTAATGCAGTTATTGTAACTCCACGCTTTGCTTCATCATTCTTGATAGATGATTTTACAACAGAAGAAATGAAACTGGTTACTAAATGCAACATCTTGTTGACTGGCTTATCTTCCGGTTTATTGTTAAGTGTTGCATCTATACTTTGTAAAGCTGTAATTGCTGCATTTGCTTTTGAAAAATTTTCATCATCCGGTGCAATAGCTTCCGCAATGCTTACTGCATATTTAGATACCGCAAGTATATCGGCAACTTTCAGTTGTTGTCCATATGGGTTTTGATATAAGACTTCTTCTTGCCTAAATATATGATTAGGCTGATAAAGAATATTTTGCGCATATGTGTAATGGGTTCGATATATATTGCGAATATTAATCTCATTTTGTAAGGCTTTCAAACATCCCACAACATTCATTCGCAATAATGTATCATCTTTGATGTTGTCAATGGAAGTTGGTAATATGTCAGGCAAAATCCCATTAGAGAGCATTTCCTGTTTCGTCTGACTTTGTACCGATTCTGCAAAATTAGGGATGCCTATATAGCCTGTAGCAATATAGTGACTTATCATTTTATTTCTATCTCCCAGCATATACGCTTTATAAAGATTGGAATATGCTATTTCCAATCTTAAAACTTCATTAGCTTGTTGCTGTTCAAGTATGCCTATTGCGTTCATATATTTATTGTTTTTCCGTTTGCAAAGATATAAAATTATCTGCTATATAAAGAGAAAAGGAGAGGAGAAATCTCCTCCTTAACTCAAAATCAAATGTCAGACATTCAAATCTTTCATCGCCAATCCATAGTTCTCTTGTCCGAACAGATCTTGATGGATGAGCTTCAACCCAAGAGTCTGATAATACTTGTAGTCATCACCTTCTGTGCAGAGGTATTTGTAACCGTAGCGTGGCATGTACTCCTTAAAGAAACGAGTCAAGTCTTTGAGGCTTTCGGTTTGGTTCTTCTT